>JAYWBA010000041.1:0-2465 GCA_043781915.1 Saprospiraceae bacterium | reverse complement strand
TCAGCCATAGGGTGTTTCACAAACTGTCAACGAACAACTATCTACTTTCAACTATTCTTGTGCTAATCTGTCAACTATCAACTGTCAACTGTCAACTATTTTCGCAAGAATTTGGTTTGGGTTTAAATTTAGACGACGCTGCTTACGAATCGGTTCCACTAAAAAAAAGTGAATTGAAACGCAGTTATTCTTTTCTTCCGAGCAAAGTTGATTTGCATATTTATGCGCCACCAGTTCAAGCTCAAGGCAAAACAAATACTTGCACAGGTTGGGCATTGGGTTATGCGGCTTGTACTATTCAAGAAGCAGCACTTAATAAAATTTTAGCACCCAGCGATATTGAAAAAATGGCATCTTCTCCCGATTATGTTTACATCAATGGCAAAACGGCGGATGTTGAAGGTTGCAGCGCTTCGATGACTATGGAAGTTATTTTGAAAAACGTAAAGGGCCATCCGATTCCAAGAAAAAACGAGTTTAATAAATTCTGCGCAGGGAAATCTGCCATTACATCTGTTTCAGCAACGGGTGTTAAAATTATAGACTACCAGCGTTTGTTCGATGATAAAGATGAATGGCAAATTAAGATCGATAATATCAGAAAAGTTCTTGCTGATAATAGACCAGTAATTGTAGGTATGTGTGTGTTTAACTCGTTTACAAAAGTAAAAGATGTTTGGGATGGCAAAAACGATGGGTATTATGGATGTCACGCTTTGTGTATTGTAGGATACGACAACGATTTTCTGGGTGGAGCTTTTGAAGTGATGAACTCTTGGGGTACCGGATGGGGTGATCAAGGTTTTGCTTGGATTACGTACGAAACGTTGAAAAAAACGCAAAGTTTGCAACGTGCTTTTGAGATCACTTTAAGCGGGCAGGAAAAAAGAGTCAGAAATCAGGCATCAGACGTTGGAAAAAATAAAGCACAGATACTCGATAAATTTACTTCAAATATTTCTTTCAAATTAGATGACGGAACACTCATGCCCATCGAAATTAAAACGAATAAATCACGTGGTTTAATTGTAGTGAAAAAAGATTCTCTCAAAAACAGGAGTGAGGAATCAGTTGAGAAAAGTGAAAATAAAAATATGGGACACTCACCACTCACCACTCTCAACTCAAACAATTTCATCAGCTATGCCTCAGAAAAAAGTTATACTTCTGGTACTCAATACCGCGCTTATATAGAAGTGTCTCATCCAACTTATTTGTACGTTCTCGGTTCAGATAATACGGGAGAATTTTCAATTTTATTCCCAGCGGATGCTAAAACGAGCGATTTTCTGTCAACAAAAAATTGTGCTATTGCATTGCCCGATGAAAACAGTTTGATTCAGATGGATAATACTATCGGAACTGATTTTATGTACTTTGTTTACAGCAATCAAAAATTAGATCCGAATATGCTTGTTTCAGAACTTAAAGGTAAAAAAGGCAATGCCAATCAAAAAATAACAGAAAGGTTTAAATCAGCATTGAGCAAGTCAAAGCCTTTAGAAATAGACGATAAGAATATATCGTTTAAAACCGATAATACGGACGATAAATTCTTCATCATTTCACTTGAAATTGATCACAAATAATTATTAAAATCATTAAAAAATTAAGTCATTATGAAAAAAGTTATAAATGCACTGCTATACACAGTATTATTATGTGGCAGCAATTTACAAACACTGAAAGCGCAATCTAATGGAACTTACCAACCACAAACTAATGGTTCATATCCACAACAGACGGGATCGTATCCACAAAGTTCTGGACCCACCAATAGCGAAATAGAACGCAAGATGGATGATTTTATAGGTGTAATGAATGACACGAAATTTATTTCTGCCTATAAAGATTACAAAGTTCATATCGAAGGTTTGGGTGCTGAATTAAAAACAATACCTAATTTAGAACAGCGTGAGATTGCAAAGGCTAAAATTTTATACACTCAAAGTAAAACGCGTTTCGATGGTCTCATCGATCAATTGCGCCGCGATATATGCAACCCTTCAACGCGCAAACTTATAGCAAAACACCCTGAACAATACACAGCCAACTATCAAAGACGCATGGATGAAGCACGATTTTTTTGCGATAATAATTTTGTCAAAAAAGCCGACTCGCTATTAAGAAAAGAAGGAATCGAGTTAGAGCCTATATCGCTTGTTGTAAACTCGTTAATTGCCATTTTTAAAATGTTTGGCGGAACCGATAGCGCAACCAATGAAATTTCTGCCAAATATTTAGAAACAAATTTCATTGAAAAACTATGGCTTCGCGAATGGGCAAGATTAGAATGAAGAAATTAAAGAATGAAGGAATTAAAGAATTGGTTATCAAATGCTTTCAGAACACGACATAATAATTCATTTATGAAAATAGCTTTCATTTTTATATTTACAACACTCTCCATTCAACTTTCAGCACAACAGCTACTGACCTCAAGTGGCGGCACTGCCTCTTTGAAA
>JAYWBA010000040.1:0-2469 GCA_043781915.1 Saprospiraceae bacterium | reverse complement strand
TAAAGGATACCGATAATAGGGACGGGTCTTTTCATGAAAACATGAAAAAAACTTGTAAAAGCCTTATTAGTAAGCAGATTACTTTTCCTTCCCGCTTCACTCTTAAAGGTAAAGTGATTAATAATTATATTAACTGGTTTCAGTCTATTATGCCACTGGAGGATGAATTCGGGCAAATACATATAGAATTTTCATTTTCTGAAAAAATGAAACCTTTTCTTTTACAACTTCATCAATACGTTAATATTAGCCCTTTAGAAGTCGTTCCCATGAGTAATGCTCATGCTATTCGTATGTACCCCATTTTTAAAAGTGAAAAGAATAGGATGAGAGAGATAAAGGATGTTGTTACAATGAAATACGTTTTAGAAGAACTAAAAGAGTTATTAGGAATCGCAGATAAATATAAAAGTGGCGATTTAAAAGAGTTTAGGAATTATGTTTTGGATAAAATCAGAGATGAAATCAATGAGAATTCTCCTTCGATGTCTGTTGAATACAGCTATTTGAAGAGACAGCGTAAAGTAACAGGTGTAGTTTTCAACGTATCAGACAAGCCGCAAGCGCAAAAACAATTACAAGCCGTCGCGCCGCCAAAAGAAGCCAAACCTAAAACCGACATCAAAACCTACACGCCAAGCGACAAAGAAATAGCCGTGTTAAGCACTGCTAAATTAAAAGGGTATCAGATTTTGTTGAATTACGGCATTTTTGCAGGTATTGCCTACAAACAAATTTTGCCCAACATCAAAGGCAGTGAGTTTGAGGGCTACGAAGATTTTTTTATTGAACGCGCCATTCAACATTTTGAAAAAACAGCCATTCAAACCACCACTAAAGGCTTGAAAGCCAGCACATTCGTTACGTGGTGGACTAAAAACAGAGTCTTTCAAAGCGGCGACGTTTGGGTAGATATTTTAGAAAAATTAGGCAAACACAAAAAACAAGTACTGAACAAAACAGCTGAAAAGCCTCAAAAAAGGGTCGGAGAACAGACAATTAGTGGCGTTTTAAGTCCTGTGAAAAAAGCCGCTCATTCATCTACTGAAAACAGTGGTGAGGTTTTAAATCCAATGAAAACCAGTTATCAGAAACCTGATATGTTTAATATTGAGCATTTTCAGGAACAGCATCCAGACCTGTACGCCCAGTTTTTGGCTAAAGCTGTGGCTGATTTTGAAAGGATTTATGCAGAGGTGAAACAACCTTTTGTTCGGTCAAAATGGGAGCACCAAATTATAGAGCACGCCAAGCAATCGGCAAAAGATTGGACACAAGCAAAAATAAGTTGATATTAAAATTACCTTTAGTTTTTGTTTTTAAATTCACAATCAAACAATGAAAAACCCATTCATTTACAGTTTATTTATCTGTTTCATTATTTTAAATCATATCAATTGCCAATCTGTAAAGCCGATTAAAACGAGTGATAAAATTAAAGGAATAACGCTCGTTGCAGCCCGAAGACCGTTTACAAATGCACCGATTCAAGAAGTACAAATCGCTAAGGCTCAATGGGTTGCGGTTGTTCCGTATGCGTTTACACGCGTCGGGACGCCTTCGGTTAGGTATGAAGGCAACGGGGGGTATGATTGGGGCGAATCTCACGAAGGCATCAAAATAACCATTGATTCTGCTCATAAAGCAGGTGTAAAAGTCATGCTCAAACCGCAAGTTTGGGTCGGTGGCGGCTGGGTCGGTGGGCTTGATTTTGCGACGGATAAAGACTGGGAACAATGGGAAAATGAGTATGAAAAATACATATTGCCTTTTGCAAAAATCGCAGACTCTACAAAAGCTGAACTATTGTGTATTGGTACTGAATTGAAAATAAGTGTTGTTAAACGCCCACAATTTTGGCGCAATTTAATTGCGAAAACCCGCGCTATTTATCATGGAAAATTGGTCTATGCCGCTAATTGGGATGAATATCCCTTAATTACCTTTTGGGACAAATTAGATTATATTGGCATTGATGCGTATTTCTCTTTAGTGCCAAAAGCGACCCCCTCAGTATCCGAGCTTGAAACGGCTTGGAACCCGCATCTAATAGACATTCAAACCTTCCAAAAACAACAAAAAAAGCCTGTTTTATTTACGGAATTCGGCTATATGCCGATTGATAGCTGCACCTATAAATCATGGGAAATAGAAAAACGCCGCCGTGGAATGCCGATAAATGAAGCCGCGCAAGCCAATGCGATTGATGCACTATTTACCGTTTTTTGGAAAGAAAATTGGTGGGCAGGTGGTTTTTTGTGGAAATGGTTTCCAGAAGTTAAAGCAACGGAAGGCAGAGAGATGAAAGATTATACGCCACAAGGAAAACAAGCCATTAATGTTTTACAAAAATGGTATGGAGAGAATAAGTGAAAAGTGAAAAGTGAAAAAAAGCCGCATTGATTGAGTTCAATGCGGCTTTTTTGGGCGAAATACTGAGGGGGTGCTTTTTTTTGTTTTAAGCCATCC
>JAYWBA010000039.1:0-6874 GCA_043781915.1 Saprospiraceae bacterium | reverse complement strand
GCCAAAATTAATCAGGAATTACAGGATTTTAAGATTTACCCGATTTATTTTTAATTCCTTCATCCAGAAAATTCTAAAATCTAGAAAATTCTAATTTTATTTCGTAATTCGTAATTCGTAATTGAAACTCACATTCCAACAAAAATTCAATGACTTCTACATGTCTTTTCGCTTCGGCGATAGTTTTTCCCCAAGCGTATAAACCATGGCTTGAAAGCAAAAAAGCAGGAATACAGTTCTTCTCTTTTAAATATTGCTCAACTTTTTCGCTCAGTGTTGCAATATCTTGAGAGTTTCTAAAAATCGGCAATTCAACTGACACCTCGTGCGTCGCAATGCCAGAAATTCCTTTAAGTATTTCGTAATCGCTCAATCGGATGTAATTATCGTATAGTTTGAGCCTTGACATAACCGTGTTTGCAACTGAATGCGTATGTAAAACGCAATTAACTTCTGGATACAGTTTGTACAACATCGTATGTAATAGCGTTTCCGCTGATGGTTTTAAATGCGTGAAATCTTTTGCAGCGTCTCCATTGGAATCAACCACCATAAAATCGTTGAGCGTAAATGCACTTTTATCTACACCCGACCGAGAAATGGTGTAAAAGTTTTTATCACTAACATTGCGAATAGAGTAATTAGCACTCGTAGCAGGTGCCCAATTTTTTGAATAAAAAAAATGAATAACTTCGAGGAGTTGTTCTCGTAATATTTGTTCCAAAATTTTTGATGCAAAGGTAAATAAAAATGCGCCCCTACAAGTAGAGGCGCATTTTTTTTATACATTTTGTCAGCATCCTGATTCTGACATTTGTGTTAGAACTTGATATTAATATTAGCATTAAATATAGTTCCAAGTTGACTAAACTGTGAGCCATTATAACCTAATATACGGTAACGACCTGAGAACTCTAAGCTGCCTTCTAAAATATTCTTAAAAGTTGAACTGTTTAAAAGTATTTTAGGATCAGTTAAAGCTGCTGTTCCTTTAGCATCTTGAGCTACCAATGACCAAGAAGGTAAAATGTTGAATAAGTTATTGACAGTGATACCAATACCTACTTTTGGTGAAAGTGCTACTCCAATGCCTAAATCTGTTACAACAGCAGGTGAAAACACTTGCTTAATGTGATTCATAGCATTATCGCCATTGTAGTCAAGACCATTATCTAAATCTTGGAATTTAGTTGTTCCGAATAAAGTATTGGTTAAGTTAATATTAAATTTGCCAATAGAGTAATCTAAACCTAAAATTGATTTGTATTTAGGGCGACTTTCAGTTAATAATGAAGTGATTTGAGCACTCAAAATACTTTGTCCATCAGCAGCAATGGCAGCAGGCGTTGCTGGATTACCAACAATTTCGTTCACTAAAGTGAAGTTACCAGCCAAACTTGCAGTCAACTTACCTGAACCAATTCCAATGTTTTTGTAGCTCGCAACATAATCAATACCATTGGTATTAGTTTCGATACCGTTGATAAAGAACTGAATACTCTTAATACCAGCAGTTGATAAAATTTGACCCAATGTACTTGTTTTGCTGCTCGATGAAATTGAAGAACTGTAAACAATTCTATCAGTGATGTTGATAGCATAGTAATCGAGCGATAAACTGAAATCTTTAGTCGGATTGAATGCCGCGCCAATACTGATATTTGTTGATTTTTCAGGACGCAAAGCTGGAATACCCAACAATTTTGCTTGAACTGAGTTGTTGTTAAATAAACCAGAAAGTTGGATAAAACCACCAGCGAATGACGCTTGGATAGATTGGTCGTATAATTGATGAAGCGATGGTGCTCTGAAACCAGTTGAGTAAGAGCCGCGTAACACCAATTTATCGTCTGCTAATTTTACACGCGATGAAATTTTACCTACTGTTGCATTTCCAAAATCAGAATACTTTTCTGTACGTAAAGTCGCATCCACTAAGAAAGTTTTTGAGAAATCGTAAGAAGCACCCACATAACCACCTAAGTTGAAACGAGAGTTGGTTGTGGCGTTGATAGCGTTGATACCTGGAAAAGAGTTTGAACCTTGACCAGAGTAAGAAGCCGTATCACCTGCTATAATTTTAAAGGTTTCTTGACGTGCTTCAACACCGAATGAAACATTTAAGCCTTCGACAAGTGTTTTAGAAACATCTAAGTTGCCAACAACATGGCTGAAATTAAATCCACCCGTTTTGAAAGATGTTGGACTTGCTGCTTTTAAAGAGTGATTTACTGTATTGTTTACAGTGTATAATTGTTCGTTGCCGCCTGTTGTTAAACTCACATCAGTTTTCCAACCATTGCGCTCGTCTTTTATGCCAATAGTGGCGTTGTAATCTGTTAAATCACCTTCGAAAGTAGGAACATAACCGATATATTCAGTACCAGCCGCGTGTAATAAACCATAATCTTGTTTCCAATAATTAGGGCGATAATTCGCATAAGATTTCACCTTTTTAGCTACAAAAGCAGCATTAGCATAGAGTAAACCTGACTCACTGATTGGAACACCAGCATTAATATCGAAGCTGACTGCAGCAGTTGCACCAGTACCATTAATATTATTAGCTGTTGGGAAACGTTTTAAGTAAGCAGCAATGGCTAAATCATCTGCTGCTTTTCCATCACCCGTACCAAAAGTTGCTTGCTCGGTTGATACATCAATAATACCAGAACGTACAGCACTTTCAGCGTTTTTAACGCCAATTGTATAGTTTACAAAACCTTTTTCAGCAAAGTTTGAACCACCATTAAAACTAACACCGAGCGTTCCACCATCACCAGCACTTGTAATACCAGAATTGATGTTTAAAGAAGAGTATTCAAATTTATCTTTCAAGATAACGTTCATTACACCTGCAATAGCATCCGAACCATATTGTGCAGAAGCGCCATCGCGCAAAATTTCAATACGCTTAATCGCATCGGTAGGAATTGCTGATAAGTCAACGCCTGTTTCACCACGACCAGGAGAAAACTGTACATATAATAATGAACTCAAGTTTTTACGCTTGCCATTCACTAATATGAGCGTACGGCTTGGTCCGAGGTTACGAATTTCGTACGGATCTAATAAAGTAGTTGCATCGTTAACAGGCGTGTTAACTGTATTGAACGATGGAACGCGGTACATCAACTGTTTGTCTAAAGTTAATTGACCAGTTGTCGCTAAATCTCCCGCTGTTAAAACGTCAATAGGAATAGGCGAATCAGTAATAGTACGTTGCGAGCTACGACCACCAGTGCTAATCACAACTTCGCTCAAATTACTTTCTGTCGATTCTAAAACAACATTAACTGTGTTTGATGCAGGAATAGGTACTTCAACAGTTCCAAAACCGATGAAAGACAATTCTAAAACAGAAGCTGCAATAGGTGCATCGAAAGCAAACTTGCCATCGTTGTCAGTCACTGCGCCGACAGTTGTGCCTTTTGCTACAACACTGACACCTATAAGTGGGCTACCATTTTTTTCAGTAACTTTACCACTCACACTGCGTTGAGCATTGGCAACAAAACTTGTTAGCAATAATGCTAAAATTAAGTGTAAACTTTTTTTCATACTTTTGATTGATATACTAAAATAAATTTGATAAAAAATTTGTTAAAAATTATTTCTTTATTGATATAGATTTCTAAATGAATATTCAGTTAATATTGCAAATGAATTTCTTCAAAATTAAATTATAATTTAAGCTCAGATTTTTGTTAGGAAGTAGTTTGAATGATGTGGTTCTTTGTATTTATTAGAGAGATTTATGTGTAAGATTTTTTATCTCAAGATAATTAAAGTGCAAATTTTAAAAATTATTAGCGAATATTCACTATGTTGAGCAAAAAAAATGTTTTATTTCTTTCAAAATCTTAAATACCAAATTTATTTTTATTAAGTCGAAGAAATTATCATAAAAATTAAAACCATTGCTACTTTTGCCAAATTATAAATACTAAGTCATAATTTTATCGCTATGAAATTCATTGAACACATTGGAGTTGCTGTGAAAAATGCGCATTTGAGCAAGGGTATTTATGAAAAACTACTCGGCATTGCACCGTATAAAGAAGAAACAGTTGAAAGTGAAAACGTCAATACCGTTTTTTTTCAAACAGGTGATAACAAAATTGAGCTTTTAGAAGCTACTAACGAACAAAGTACCATTGCTAAATTCATTGAAAAACGCGGAGAAGGTTTGCATCATATCGCGTTCGCCGTTGATGATATTGTTTCCGAAATGGCACGTTTAAAAAGCGAAGGATTCAAATTATTGAACGAAACGCCGAAACGCGGTGCAGATAATAAATGGGTTTGTTTCGTGCATCCGAAAGATACGAATGGCGTTTTAATTGAACTTTGTCAGGAAATTAATTAAAAAACTATTTTGTTCCTTTGTGTCTTTTGTGAAAAGCCTTTTGTGAACTTTTGTGGTGAAGAGTATAGCGCTTTTTTACCACAAAAGGTCACAAAAGGCTTTTCACAAAAGACACAAATTTTACTCCGATTCAACCCAAACAATATCGCCATCCGAGTTAATATATGCCCATACACCATCTTTTTCGATGCGCGCTAATTCATTTCGGAACGACTCCGCCAAACTCCAAAATTGAGGTTCAAGCGCAATACCGCCTTCATTATCTAAATAAAGCCAAGCACCTTCAACATAAGCAGCAGCTAACCCTTCTTTAAAAGGTAGCGCAATATCAAAACGCGGTTCAATGTGCAGCGTCGCATTGCGCGTCATATAACCCCATTTTTCGCGGTAGCAAAACAACGCGAGACCTTCGCTGAATTCGCCGACTGTATCGAAAACAGGTTTTATCGCTACAACACCCTCTTGATTGATGAATCCAAATTTATCTCCTTCTTTTACGACCGCAAAACCTTCGCTGAAATGCCCTTCGCTGATGTTCGGAATAAATTCGAATTGCGGAGAGCAAATTATTTTTCCCGATTTATGAACCAGCCCCCATTGATTTTCATTCATTATTACTGCTATATCGCCTTGAAAAGTAAAAGCATTTTGAAATTGGGGTTCAATTATCCACTTGCCTTTGTTGTTGATATAGCCAAATAAACCATCGTGTTGCGCAAAAGCCAATCCGTTATTGAACGCACCAACACTTTGAAACTGTGGTTTTATGATAAATTCGGCAGCCCGATTAATAAACCCCCATTGTCCATTACTTTGAACAGAAGCCAAACCGCCACTGAAATCGCCACAATTTTCGAATTGAAAATCTATTATAGTGTTGCACCTCCCGTCAATATATCCCCAAAAATTAACCAACCGCGCTTTAATTAAGCCTTCCTCCATTTTGCCTACGGCACTGTAAATGTTTTTTAGTAATGGTCTTCCGAGTTCATCAATTAAGATTACACGATCAAAAAGTTGTACGCGCGCAAAGCCGTTGTGAAAATCTTCTACTTCGCGATATTGGGGCTCAATAATAATTTCTCCTTGAGAATCAATAAACCCAAATTTTCCTTTCTCTCTAATTACATGTAATGCAGTGGACATACGCTGGTACTGTTTTTAGCGCTTAAACGTAGTATGTTCGGTCAAATTAAAATTTAACGTATTAGCGAATGCAAATGTAATGAATCTAAAGTTTTTTTGTAAATGATTTGTACACATTCTTAATTCCGCATCTTGTTTAATTCTATTGGTTTAACTTTTATTTGGGGTTATCCTATAAGAATTATTCTACTTTTTAATGATTATAGATCCCTTGCTTTGGGAATCTTTACTTAATTCCGTTTTTATAAGAAAACTCTTTTTATAAACCATGAGAAAAAAATAATATTTTTACTCAATTTCCATAAAAAAAAATTAATATTATTGTACTTTTATCGCAAAAACTCTATGACTACTATTAGATTAGGTTCACACGATGAAGATGTGATAGTTTTACAACGTATGTTGAACTTGTTAGGCTTTAGCGTTGTAACCGATTGTGTTTTTGGGAATGGCACTTTAGCAGCTGTTCAAACTTTTCAATCTCAGAATAATTTGACTGCTGATGGTATAGTTGGACCCAATACTTGGAACACTCTATTTTTGAATTCTTTCGCACCCGGAGATGAATTAGAAGGTTTGGATGTATCGCACCACAATGCCGATGAAGGCGGACCTATAGATTTTGATTTCATAGCCGATAATTATTGGTTTTGTTTTGTGAAATCGACAGAAGGGGCTACCGTGCAAGATCCGATGTTTCTTCAAAATTTTATGGCTCTGCGCGATAGACATATTTTGCGGGGTGCTTATCATTTTTTCAGAATGATGAACCCTGACATACAAGGTCAAATCAATAATTTTTTAAACGCTGGTATTGATTACAGACAAAAAGGCATTTTACCACCCGTTTTAGACGTTGAACCATCGTTAAAAGAGTTTCAAAATACTGCAGCTCTCACAGCGAGTAAAAACGATATCGTTGCACGCATGCACACTTGGCTTAATGCTGTTGAAACAAAAACGGGTAAAACACCTATCATTTATACTTCTCGTCATATTTGGGATGATATTTTAAAAAGCCCGACAGGTTTTGAGCATTATCCGTTATGGGTGGCATCTTATTCCAATACTGCCACACAACCTAATATGCCACTGAATTGGAAAAACTACATTATGTGGCAATATACCGAAAACGGCACTGTGAATGGCAAATCTGGTTTTGATGTCAATCGTTTGAATATAAGTTTCCAGCAACTGTTGAAAATGGCGGGCTTTTAATCTATAACTAATAGCGAGCGCAATTCTTTCGAATCTTCAGGTTTCATTTTACCTGAAAGAATGAGACGTAATTCCCGGCGCTGTTCTGCTTCTCGGTATTGTTTTATTTCTTCGCCAGAAAGAGCAATAACTGGAATAGCT
>JAYWBA010000038.1:0-2473 GCA_043781915.1 Saprospiraceae bacterium | reverse complement strand
TCTTTCGGAAAACCTGTATGATAGACCTACTATCATCTTATTTATAGTTCTTCAAAGCACGTGAGCTTCGAATTGCAGGACACACCTCGAACAAGCGTTGTAGAAATCTGAAAATTTTACAAAAAACTCTTTTTCATTTTTTGCAAATTTCTTTTTTTCATTTTAAAAAAAGTGAAATAAAAAAAAATCAGAATTCCAAAAAAACCAATATTCGGTTTTTTTGGAATTCTGATTTTTTTTTAAAGTAATTTTATTTTTTTTTAGAGATTTTTTGTAATTATTCAATGTGCAATATTGATCTTCTGCATGTGCACCAAAGTACCGTTGGTATCGATGGCGCAGAGGTAAATGCCTTGACCGAGGCTTTTTGTTTCGATAGTGTGTGAACCGGTATCCGCGCCAATTTTTTGCGAATAGACTTCGGCACCTGCTTCGTTGATCAGTGTGATACGCACAGAGGCAGCGTTCTCTACGTTGTAGTTAACAGTGACATAACCATTAGCCGGATTAGGCGATACGCTGAAATTTTTGTTCGTACTTAAAAATTGTGCTGCATCAGTTGGAGCAACGTTGGTGGAATCTTTAGTAGCGGCAGTTAAAACATTATCCGTTTTTTTAAGTTTAGTAGAATCGTTAGGTGCAATGGCGAGCGGTTTTGGATTGACAGGATTTATACCTTTTACCCACAACGCGGCTTTAGAAGGCAAGTGTGCACGTATCGTATCTCCTACTTTAGTGCTAACAGAATATATTGGGATTTTCAAATTATCGTCAAAACCTTCGCTCTCGAGTTTGTCATTGTCTTTTTTTGTAGCATCGAAAATGACGATTATGGCAGCAGCCCCCGCTTTTTGCGCTTGCAAGCATTTTTCGCTTTGGTCGCAATACGTGTCGTAATCAATCAGAACAATTCTATCTTTTAAATCTTTTTGACTGATAATGCAAGTGCGGCGCGCCGCATTGTTTTTGGCTTTATCAATATCGCCTTGCGCAGGTTTTACGGGTGCAGGTGGCGTTTTGCTGGTTGGCAAAAGTGCTTGCATTTCTGCATTGGTTTTAGGTTTAAACGCAGCATCGAGCTTATTGGTTTTTACCACAAAACTATCTTTAGTGAGTACCATGTCTTTAATAATGGCAACTTTGGGTGTTTGCTCGCCATACACAGCGCGTTTAAGCAAATACTTACCGCCTGTATTGTACAGCGTTAAATAAATACTGTCCGTTTTTGTGGCTTGCTGCGCAATGAGTGCACTGGTTAAGGCAAAACTAAGAAGTAAAACTGTAATTTTTTTCATGATTATATTTTTTGATAATGGATTCAATATTTTTAAAAACAGATTATTTGTGTGGCTTCGATTCGACACAAAGTAAAACTTGTAATTTTTTAATACATACACAGCACTGTCGGTGAAATTCCAATTTATGATTTAGTTTTCATCGCGAAATATAAAATGCCCAAATGATATAAATTCATCACCGTCAAAATATAGTGGGATTTTTAGTTTTAGCAACCTTAATTGATTGATAAAAATTGGAACAAACTGTCCAGTATTTTTTAATTCTTGCCATTCGATATCATCAGAATGCAACACAAAGCCAACATAATCATCTGAAGGATCTTCCCTTTTTTTATCAGGAATAATAATGAAAAAAAATTGTGGATTAGCTAACGCCACACCTCTTAAATGATAACGATATATTGTACAATTTCCAAGGTTGAATATATTTTTATTAAAATTTGATACAAATTCAACATTCGACCCATAAAAATCATAAGTATTAAAATTTGATGAAAAATAAATATTCACTAAATTTGTAGTGTCAGGGTTATTTAAATATTTCAAACATTCCTCATTAATATAAATTTTTTTCTGCCGTTCAAAACTCATCACAATTGGAAACATGATTGTATCTCCCTTTAATTTAGAGCTAAAATCAAAATTACCTACATATTTAACAATATTAGTGTCTATTTTAGGCAAATTATCAAACCATTTATACTCAATATCCTTTTTTATAGGCTTTAATAAATAACAATTTGACGTAATCCTATGAATCGCCTTGCTGTTAGAATTTTTTGTTGTTGATTGACCGTAGCATGATACTTCTGACAATGAACAGCTAAAAAATATTATTGCCGAAACGAATAAAAATTTAATCATTTTAAATGAAGTTTAGTATAGTTATCAATTGTTGGAGTTGTAGAATTTTGAACCATTGTTTGAATTGGACCTGAGTAGTTTAATCCATGTTTAGCAGCTCCTCCTCCATTATAATTTTCAGCAGCACTAAACCAACCTTGGAAGAGATTACCACTTCCATGAAAACCTTTAGTCACCGCTCGCCCACCATGTGTCAAAAAGTGCGCATCGCTCGTTCAAGGTGTGTCCTGCAATTCGAAGCTCACGTGCTTTGAAGAACTATAAATAAGATGATAGTAGGTCTATCATACAGGTTTTCCGAAAGAGCTGTA
>JAYWBA010000037.1:0-2495 GCA_043781915.1 Saprospiraceae bacterium | reverse complement strand
TTTAATGTTACTGGCAATTCCTCCACAAAATAAACCGTTGATAGCGCGGGCAAAATAATATCTATAAAATAAGGTTTGCCGTGCATTGAACCTACTTGAGGTATTATATCATCCACATTACAATGGTTATTGCCACCAAAATAGGCACTATCGGTGTTTAAAATTTCGCGCCACACATGTTTGTGTTCTACACCTACACCATAATTTCCGAAGCCATTACTACCGAAATTGCACGCTACAATAATCGACGGTGTATTATCATTGCCTTTGCGTTTAAATAGTATCACAGAATTGTGTGTGTCATCACCTGCAATCCATTCAAAACCCTCCCACAAAAACGCTTTTTCGTATAAAGCACCAAATGATCTTTTTACGCTATTAAGAGTTCGGATTAAATTTTGAATGCCTTTGTGTTTTGGCGATTCCAGCACCCACCAATCGAGTTGTTGTTTAAAATTCCATTCCCCACCTTGACCGATTTCACAACCCATAAACAATAACGGATTGCCAGGGTGTGCATACATATAAGCGTACAGAGCGCGCGCGTTGGCAAATTTTTGGTTTTCGTCGCCTGGCATGCGCGTTAAAACAGTTCCTTTGCCATGAACTACTTCATCGTGACTAATGGGCAGCATGAAGTTTTCAGAAAATGCGTAAGAAATGCTGAACGTTATATTATTTTGGTGATATTTTCTGTATAATGGATCGCGTTTGAAATATGTGAGCGTATCGTTCATCCAGCCCATCATCCATTTTTGGTCAAAACCCAAACCGTGTTCACTCACAGGTTTTGAAACGCCGTAAAATGCAGTTGATTCTTCAGCAATGGTGAGCGTGTCGGGCTGGTATTCGTGAATAGCTTCGTTAAATTCGCGCAAAAACTGAATCGCTTCAAGGTGCTGATTGCCACCATATTTGTTGGGCACCCATTCGTTGCTTTCTCGTGAGTAATCGAGATATAACATCGAAGCTACTGCATCAACTCTAAATCCGTCGATGTGGTATTTTTCCAGCCAAAACAAAGCGCTCGAAATGAGAAAACTGCGCACTTCTGGTCTGCCATAATCGAAAATAGCTGATTTCCAATCGGGATGATACCCTTTTCTCGGGTCTGGATATTCAAAAATGTGCGTACCATCGAACTCATATAAACCATGAGCATCCATCGGAAAATGGCTCGGCACAAAATCCATGATAACACCAATGCCTTTGGCATGGAATGCTTCTACCAAGTGCATAAACTCGTGTGGCGTTCCGAATCTGCTCGTTGGCGCGAAAAACCCAAGCGCTTGATAGCCCCAACTCGGCTCGTAAGGATGTTCTAAAAGCGGCAAAAATTCAACGTGAGTAAAGCCTAAATCTGCTACGTAATCTACTAATTGCGTTGCCGCCTCAATGTAAGTCAGCGATTTATTGCCTTCTTCAGTATGTCGGCGCCACGAACCAAAATGCACCTCATACACCGACATCGGCTGTGGATTTTGCGCTTTTTCTTTGCGTTGCTCCATCCAATGCGTGTCGTTCCAGTGGTGTGAAATATCGTAAACAATACTCGCCGTTAAAGGGGGCTTTTCCCATAAAGTAGCAAATGGGTCCGATTTTTCGAGCACATAACCCAACATGCTGGTTATTACAAATTTATAATGCGCTAAATGTTGTACGTGTGGCACAAAAACTTCCCAAATACCTGAACTGTCTAAACGCGGATACATTTTAGTAGCATTCTTGTCCCAATGGTTAAAATCGCCGATGAGATTAACTTTTTTTGCATTGGGTGCCCACACTGCGAAAAAAACGCCATGCACGCCGTCCGATTCGGCAAAATGTGCACCAAGCTTTTCGAATAAACGGTAATGTCTGCCCGATTTGAACAAGTATATGTCGTATTCGGTAAAAAGGCTAAAGTGCTTTATCATGCTTAGAAATTAAAAGTTGCTTGAATTTTTTTTCTTGGGTGCGTGCTCGCTTCGCTCACACCCACATTTTAAGTTTTGTTTTAAAATAAAATTCATTACTTAATGTACAAAGCTATAAAAAAACTCAAAACTAAATGCTCAAAGCTGAAGATTTATTTCAATTTTGAAAAATCTGTCGGATACATAAAAATAGATTCAACTTTAAAAGTCAATGAACCACCACCTTTTACTTCAGATGCATTGCGCGTTGCAATCCATTCTGGGTCAGCTCTAAATTTATCGAAAGCAGATTTAGCTGCCTCGGGCGATTCGTGCGTCAAGAAATAATATAGTGTATTGTCTTGACCGGGAGTAGGATTGACGTCCGTCCAGTATATTTTATTTATCATGCCGTATTCTGAAAATCTCTTTACAGTAAATCCTCTGAACCTATCGAGCAAGTTACCAAGATTATTCGGTGTTACGCTGTATTTTCTAAATTCCCAAACGCGGTTGTAATTATCATTCGCGAAATTGTTGGGTGAAAAATCAGTCGTTTTCAAGAAAACGTTTTCAACTTTCGATACAATTTTTCCATCT
>JAYWBA010000036.1:0-2504 GCA_043781915.1 Saprospiraceae bacterium | reverse complement strand
ATAGCCATTGTCGAGCGCGGTGTTTTGCCATCGGGCGGTAGCACGCGCAATGCGGGCTTTGCTTGTTTCGGCAGTGTAGGTGAGCTTCTTGACGATTTAAGAACGCATACTGAAACCGAAATTCTGGATCTCATCTCTTTTCGTTATGAAGGTTTATTGAAACTGCGCGAACGTGTGGGCGATAAAGCATTGCAATATGAAGCGCGAGGAGGCAACGAGATTTTTAAATCGAATGAAGGCGACTATTATAAAGATTGTGTTGCAGCACTACCCTACTTCAACGAACTCTTAGAAAAGAATTTAAAACTCACATCAGTTTTTTCGGAACAAAACACGCCACTTTGTTTTAAAAACTGTTTACCGCATCAAATTCATAATCGTGCTGAAGGGCAAATTAATACTGGTGCAATGATGCAAGCCTTGCTCAAAGAAGCACAGCAAAAAAATATTTTTATTTTTAATGGGTTAGACATTGTACAATTAGAAACAAACTCCAACTGCGTAAAACTTCATACGCGACAAGGTTGGCATTTCGAAAGCCAAATAGTGTGCGTCACGACCAACGCATTCACAAAATCGCTTCTACCTGATTTAAATATTCAGCCTGCCCGCAATCAAGTTTTAGTCACCGCTCCTATTAAAAATTTGGGATTCACGGGTTGCTATCATTACGATAAAGGTTATTTTTATTTCAGAAACATCGGCAATCGCGTTCTCATTGGTGGCGGCAGACATTTGTTCAGAGCGCAAGAAAACACGGAGCTGTTTGGCAATACAGAAAACATCCGTACCGTTTTAGAAAAATTATTGCGCGAAGTCGTTCTGCCCAATGAGAAAAATATTGAAATCACTGATGCGTGGTCGGGTATTCTGGGTATGGGCGCTCCACTACAAGTAGGGACAAGCCTAAAAAAACCAATTTTACAAAGAATAAATGACCGCATTTATGTAGGTGTGCGCATGGGAGGAATGGGTGTGGCAATTGGAAGTGCGGTGGGAGAAAAATTGGCAGCGTTAACTAATTAGGTCGCTCCATCCAATACATTCGAACATACAGTATTGAATTTTTATAAAAGAAAAAACCCGAAAAGCTACGCTCAAAGACCCATTCATTTTAGAGTTTTTGGATTTACCTATTACTAAGAATCCTCCTAAAACTTGTAACGCTTTTGCAAGTCTTAAATTCAAACCTGTCTCAAACACAATAAACTTGGTTGGTGAATAATACAATCACCCTTGTTTAGCGCAAGTCTGATACGCGGCAAATAGTTTTTAGACTGAGAGTGGAGTGATACTGTTATAAAAAACAGGCGCAAGATTTTACACCAACGCCTGATTAAATTGAATATTAACTAATTCTGGATTATCTACCTTTGCATCTTATAGCTATGGCATCTATTAATCTTCCGCTTCTTCCAAAGAATCCCGTTATCTCGTCGGTTTTCTTTGTAACTTGAAATGAAAAATCTTTATCACCACCGCCACCGCCGAAGTCTTCACTTGTTGTTCCGTCAGAGTAATGAAATCTAAGTTTATCAATTTTATCACCGAATCTACCCGAAATTCCAATAATTCTTACGTTATCTAAAGAAATTGTAGGAAAAAACCTTCCACCGTCACCGCCGTGATGCTCCGATTTTATCTCCCCACTACTTGTTAAGTACCTAAAAGTTAATCCATCTACATATTCACCAGCGTTAACTTGAACACTTAAAAATTTTGCATTTTCAGGTAGCTGAAAATCGAAAGGATCGCCGCCACCACCGCCAGCTGTACCTACTTCATAAGTCCTAAATTGAATTTCAGAGCATTCTGCTACATTGTACTCAGACATTTGAACGATTTTGTAAATTTCATTATTTTTCAAAAAACGCAATGTATATGACATTGGTTGAGGTATTGAGTTTTCACTAAAATTTGCACCTTTTTTAATATATTCTTCCAAAGATTCAGGTGAATTTATGCTTGCTGCTCCTTCAGAATTACCACCGTAAGCGAATACTTTTAGTGTTGAAGATCGCATTAAGTTTTTAAACGCTGTTTTAATATCTAAGCTACCTCCTGCTACCAACCCATCATAAGCAACATTCAAAGCTGCTTTGATTTCACTCTCTTCTTTTTCACTTTCAATTGTCATAAATACAACGCGACCATAAACTATATTTGAAACATAAACGGGACTGTAACTATTCAGAAGAGAAAGGTTTGGAATACCCTTTATCAAATCACTTGGTTTTTTAGGTAAATCAATATTGACAGAGTAAAAATTTTGGTAATATTTAAAAATATGACGGTAATGAATATTATTTTTTGTCCAGTCGAAAGAGCCAGAAGCATCGACTCCATAACCATTAAAAGTAGCACCCACATATACATTTGCCTGCGATTCAGAATAAATGCGTTTTTCGTCGCGTGCAGTAGCTGCCGAAATAGTCCCTTTTACTCCTTGCTTTAATAATTGAAACATTGCTTCCCGATAACTTGATAATGTTGATGGATCGTCA
>JAYWBA010000035.1:0-6986 GCA_043781915.1 Saprospiraceae bacterium | reverse complement strand
TTTCAGTTGAATCTTTTAATTTTCCGTTAACTACTACCAACTTATAAACACCTACCGAAACGCGACCACCTCTTCCATTATCGTCATCCGCATCTTTTTTGGGTTCGCCCCATTGTGGCGATTTAGGTCCGCGTTTATGCAAATCCCAAGCAATTCGGTTCATACCCGAATCTAACGTGATTTTTATTTTGCGCAAAGTATCTCCAGCTCTTGAAATAACATAAAGCATAGATTTTTTGGCATCAATCTCTTTTTTATCATCGTTCGCAACATTCTTTTTAATTGCCGCAGAATCCTCCTTTTTAACAGTATTCCATACAGTCAATAAAGCATCCGTCGATTTATTTTTGCCTTCATAAATAGCACTCGCATTAAATCGTTCGCCGTTAAAACTGCGATTATAAGCCAAATATGCATCGGCAGGTGCGGAAACTGTTAATTCCGATTTTAAATTTGCTGCACCGGATTTAGCAATATCTCGCAAGAATTGAATATCATCGAGGATATAAAATGCGCGACCAAAAGTTGCGATTACTAAATCGTTGGTACTCGGATGGATTTTCATATCCATCGTCGGAACACTCGGATAACCATTTGTCCATTTATTCCAATTTTTTCCATAATCAATACTGATGAACAAACCATTGTCAGTTCCTAAAAACCATAAATTCGGCACTTGGTTATCGCAAGTAAAACTTAGCGTATAAGTGTTCATTTGCGATTCGTTTACTATGCGCGTCCACGTTTTACCAAAATCGGTTGTATGGTAGGCGTACGGTTTCCAATCGTTCTGTCTGTAATTATTTAAAACAATGAATGCTTCACCCGAATTTTTTGTCACTTCAATCTGGGGAATCCAAGCATTTTTGGGTGCGCCCAAAATATTAGGTGTGAGGTTCGTCCATTTTTTGCCACCATCCGTAGTGATTTGAACATTTCCATCGTCTGTACTTGCCCAAATAACATTTTTATCTGTTAGACTTGGCGCAATGGCTAAAATAGTACAATGATTTTCTGCATTCGTGACATCGGGCGTTAATCCACCTGTGCGTTTCGAACCATTAATTTTCATTGTGTCGTTTGTTGTTAAATCTGGCGAAATAATCGTCCAGTTTTGACCACAATCTGTTGAATAATGTATGAACTGCGAACCATAATAAATACCACAATCTTTGTGCGGGTCTTGTGCGATAGCAGCATTCCAGTTATAACGCAATGTCAAACCATCAGGGTGTTGCGGCTGAATATCTTGTGTCAATCCACTTTGTCTGTCGCAATACACGAGTGAACCACCTTGCGACATGGCAAAAACGTAGCGCAAATTATCTCTGCGCGGCATGCAATCGAAACCGTCACCAAAATCAACTTCTTGCCAATCGGCATTTCTGATACCACCCGAACGCCAAACTTGTGACGGTCCGACCCAAGTGCCATTATCTTGTAATCCACCGTATAAATTATACGGAATAGCATCGTCAATATTGACGTGATAAAATTGTCCGATGGGCAAATTAGTTACAAACGACCATGACTTACCGCCGTCGCGCGAAAAATTCATTCCGCCATCATTTCCATCCACTAATAAATTGGGATTATCGGGATGAATATAAAATGAATGGTGATCGGGGTGAACACCACCTTCCGTATAACCCACAATTTCTTTCCAAGTTTTTCCACCGTCTTCGCTTTTAGCTACACGCGAAAAAATATTGTATAATTTGTTCTCGTTAACTGGGTCACAATAAATTTCGGCATAATAAAAAGGTCTATCACCATTTTCACCTACTTTGGCAAATGTTGTGCCGCCATCATCGCTTCTGTAAATCGCATTTTCTTTAGCTTCAACGATTGCGTAAACCACATTGGGTTTTGTTTTGCAAATTGCTAAACCGCATCTGCCCAAGTTTCCTTTAGGTAAACCATCCGTATCTTTTTTCTTTTCCCATTTTTCACCACCATCATATGTGATATAAATTCCTGAACCTTCTCCACCGCTGTTAAAAGTCCAAGGGTAACGTCTGTATTCCCACATTGCAGCAATGAGTTTGTTCGGATTGCTTGGGTCTATAACCAAATCGGCGCAACCGGTCAATTCATTATTGAACAACAATCTTTTCCACGTTTTACCACCATCGGTTGTTTTATAAACGCCGCGCATAGCGCTCGGTCCGTTCGTTGAACCCAAAACTGCCGCGTAAACGATGTTCGAATTACTTGGGTCGATGATGATTCTGTGAATAGAGCGGCTTTCACTCAAACCCATTTTTTCCCACGATTTTCCACTGTTGATACTTTTATAAATACCATCGCCAAAATTTTGCGAATTACGCGGATTTCCTTCTCCTGTTCCGACCCAAATTTCTGCGGGATTCGTTTGATTCACTGCCACAGCGCCAATACTTTGCGTCGATTGTTCGTCGAAAATAGGTTGCCAAGATGTGCCTCCGTTAACTGATTTCCAAACACCACCCGAAGCAGCACCCGCATAAAAAATATTATTTTTAATATCGAGATCAATAGCTGTAACGCGCCCCGACATTGCCGCTGGACCAATACTGCGCGGCGTTATCTTTTTCATTGTTTTAAAATCGAGTACTTGAGAAGAAACTGTTGAAGCTGAAATTAAAAACAGTACAGCTATAAATTGACTTGTATAAAATCGCATGGCACTTAATATTTTTCTTTTATGAATGAATTAAGCGACTAAGGTAGTGATGGTGTGCAAATTTTAAAGCAATAATGGCAAAATTTTTTAGGAATCAGGTGTCAGGAATCAGGTTTCAGGTTTAGAAACACCTGATTCCTGATTCCTGATACCTGATTCCTGACAGCTATTCCAGCCACGATTTATAATACTTTCCATCATCAATTTTTAAAGCCGCTTCAGTAACACAAAGTGGTTTAAAAGTGTCAATCATTACAGCTAATTCCGCTGTTTTTGTTTGCCCTATACTGCGCTCATAAGCACCTGGTGCGGGTCCGTGTGGAATTCCACTTGGATGTAAAGTGATATATCCTTTTTCAATATTATTGCGACTCATAAAATCACCATCCACATAATACAACATTTCATCGCTGTCAATATTCGAGTGATTGTAAGGCGCAGGAATACTCAGTGGGTGATAATCGTACAAACGGGGTACGAACGAACAAATGACAAACGCCTTTGTCTCAAAAGTTTGATGCACGGGCGGCGGCTGATGAACACGTCCTGTTATTGGTTCAAAATTATGAATTGAAAAACCGTACGGGAAATTATAACCATCCCAACCAATTACATCAAATGGATGCGTTGGATAAAGTATTTCGTATAAAACGCTTTGTTTTTTTATTTTCATAATGAAATCACCTTGAGTGTCATGCGTTTCAAGGTTTTGCGGTAGTTTCAAATCGCGCTCACAAAAAGGGGAATGTTCTAACAATTGCCCGAACCAGTTGCGATAGCGTTTGGGCGTATAAATAGGGTGAAAACTTTCCGCGTAGAGCAAACGATTATCGGCAGTATCAAAATCAATTTGATAAATCATGCCGCGAGGAATAATTAAATAATCGCCATATTCAAACGGGATATTGCCCAATTGCGTCCGTAATGTGCCAGAGCCATGATGAATAAATAGCATTTCATCAGCATCAGCATTTTTATAAAAATATTTAGTGAGAGATTGTCTCGGAGCAGCCAAACCAATATGAATATCCGAATTGACCAATAGCGCTGTGCGGCTTTCCAAATAATCATCTTTGGGTAGCACGTCAAAACCTTTGAGTAATCGCGCTTTTATGTTTTTTTCAACCGCAATTTTAGGCGCAATATGGGTTTCAGATAAAATTTCTTTTACCATTGTTGGGCGATGCACTTGGTATAAAAGGGAGGACATACCTTCGAAACCAATTGTCCCAAAAAGTTGCTCGTAATAAAGACCTCCTTCGTTATTACGAAACTGTGTGTGGCGTTTTTGTGGAATTTTTCCGAGTTTATGATAAAGCATAGTTATAACGGTTAATGGTTAATTATTAATGGTCAATGAGAAAATTAACCATTAACCATTATTTCATTAACCATTATTAAAGTGTTCCTCTTAACGCTTGTTCGCGTTCAATAGATTCAAACAAAGCCTTGAAATTGCCTTTACCAAAAGAGGTTGCGCCGCGCCGCTGTATAATTTCAAAAAATATAGTTGGGCGTGGTTCAAGTGGTTTTGTGAAAATTTGCAATAAATACCCTTCTTCATCTCTGTCCACCAAGATATTTAAGGCGCGTAATTGGTTAATATCTTCTTTTATATGCCCAACTCTTTCAAATAAATCATGGTAATAGGTATCAGGCACGCGCAAAAATTCGATGCCTCTTTTGCGCAATTGCGTAACTGTTTCTATAATATCATCCGTTGCAACAGCTAAATGTTGAACACCAGCACCCTCGTGAAAATCCAAATATTCTTCAATTTGCGATTTTTTCAAGCCGTCAGCAGGTTCATTTATAGGAAATTTAATGCGTCCGTTGCCATTTGAAACGACTTTACTCATTAGTGCTGTGTATTCTGTAGAAATATCTTTATCGTCAAAAGATACAATTTGCGTAAAACCCATGACATCGCCATAAAAATCGACCCAAGTATTCATTTTGCCCAATTCAACATTACCGACGATGTGGTCAATGTATTTCAGTCCAATATCTTTGGGTTGATAGGTCGGAGACCATGGTTTGAAATTTGGCAAAAAAACACCCTTATAGTCAGCTCTTTCTACAAAAACATGGACAGTCTCACCATACGTATAAATTCCTGCGCGTTTAACTTTGCCGAAAGAATCTTCTTCAACAATGGGTTCAAAATAAGACTTTGCACCTCTTTTAACGGTTTCATTGTAAGAGTATTCAGCATCATCTACCCACAAAGCGACAACTTTTATGGCATCTCCGTGTTTGTCGATGTGTTTGCCTATTTCAGTCCCACTTTTAAGTGGCGAAGTTAATACAAAACGAATTTTACCTTGCTGAACCACATACGATTCACGGTCCGTCAAGCCCGTTTCCAATCCTGCATAAGCTACGGGTTGAAAACCAAAAGCTGTTTGGTAATAATATGCGGCTTGTTTGGCGTTGCTGACATAAAATTCGACATAATCCGTGCCATTTAAAGGCAAAAAGTCTTGGGCATTTTTATAGATTTTAGGAAGCGAAGAACTGAGCGTAGATGTCATATTTTTTTCTTTGAAAGTTGTTGCAAAATTATCCCTTAAGAATAACTCAATCAAATACTATTATTTAACTTTGTTATTAGTTTTACTTATACCACCCTTTATATACGAGGTTATACAGGCTTCGAACAAATTGAAGACTATTTATTCAGAAAATTATTCTATGCGCTTAGAAAAAAAATTGATTACTTTTGCAAAAAATTGAACAATTGTTGTAGCTTAACACTTAAATACATCATTTAAATTGTTTTCTGATGGCGTTGATTGAATTGGTAATGCCTAAAATGGGCGAAAGTATAACAGAGGCTACGATTTTGCGCTGGCTCAAAAAAGTGGGCGATACAGTTGCTCAAGATGAAACTATTCTTGAGATAGCCACCGACAAAGTGGATACAGAAGTGCCCTCGCCTGAAGCGGGTGTGATCTCTCAAATTTTATTTGAAGAAAATGCTGTCGTTGAGGTCGGTAAAAAAATTGCCATCATCAATACAAATGCAGATGCGCAAACACCCATTATAGAAATTCAAACGCCACCGACTTTGGTTGCAAAACAGATGGGTAAATCAGTAGCTGAAATTGCCTCTCAAGTGCCTTTCGTGCCGCAACAATTGGTTGTTGAAAATACGTTGGTGCATTCAAATGGCAATGGCGTGCATGCTGAAGAAGTAAAAAGTAATCGTTTTTATTCGCCGCTTGTTAAAACAATGGCAAAACAAGAAAGTATATCGGTTGCTGAACTCGATGGCATTAATGGAACGGGGCAAGGTGGGCGCGTATCGAAAATAGATTTATTGGCTTATTTAGAAACGAAAAAATCGAGTAATATTTCAACCATAGTCGCTCCACAAAAAGCGGCAACAGTTTCTTTCAGCGGGGCTACCGAAATTGTTGAGATGGATAGAATGCGCAAACTCATCGCCGACCACATGGTGATGTCGGTACAAACTGCGCCGCATGTTACATCATTCGTTGAGGTTGATGTAACCAATATTGTTCAATGGCGACAAAAAGTAAAAAGTGATTTCCAGAAAAAATACAACGAAAATCTCACTTACACACCCATTTTCATCGAGGCGGTTTGTAAAGCCTTAGAACAATTTCCGTATGTAAACGCCAGCGTTGACGGAACAAAAATTATTCTTAAAAAGGATTTAAACATAGGTATGGCTGCGGCTTTGCCGAACGGAAATTTGATTGTGCCTGTTATTAAATCAGCAAACTTTTTAAATTTAGCAGGATTGACACAACGCGTGAACGATTTAGCCAATCGTGCGCGCAACAACCAACTCAAAGCGGATGAAATTCAGAACGGCACTTTCACCGTTACGAACGTTGGTACGTATGGCAGTGTGATGGGAACGCCGATTATTAATCAGCCGCAAGTAGCTATTTTGGCTATTGGCATTATTAAAAAGAAACCCGCCGTTTTAGAAACACCAACAGGTGATGTTATTGCCATTCGCCATTTTGTGTTTTTATCGCTCAGCTACGATCACCGCATTGTCGATGGAGCAATGGGTTCTTCGTTTTTATCGCGCATTGGCCATAATTTAGAAGCGTTCGATGTTAATCGAGATATTTAATAGTTAATGATTAGTTTTGCTAGCTGATTAGCTAAAGCTAAATTAAGCGAAAATGAAACGCGGATGACGCGGATGACGCGGATTTTACATGGATTTCTTAGAAGCTGTTTAAGTTTTCTATTTTGGGTTGAAATTATTGTATTTTTGAATCAAAGGTTTTAAAATTTTGGACATATAGCAGCGCTACATTGAGAAAATTTTGGAATT
>JAYWBA010000034.1:0-18834 GCA_043781915.1 Saprospiraceae bacterium | reverse complement strand
AATTTTTTCGGCATCCATAGCATAGCCGCTGGTTAAAAACTGAAGTGCTTTGGCAACGCGTTCGGGAGTTTTCTCTAAACCTTCGCGCGATTTGTCTTCGCCTAATAAATCAATAATTTGTGCATAGTTAGCGGCAATTTGGGTTGTTACGTCAGTTTTAAAGACTTGAGAAACAGATTTAGTTGCCATAGTTGAATCAAGAAGCTGCATAATTTTTTTTAAAGTTAAATTCCGTGAAAAATAAAACTGCAAAATTACAAGAGAAGTCAGATGTTTAAACTTTCTGTTTAATACGAAACTGAGCCTTTTTAATTCATAGATTCCAAAATTTTTATCCATGTAGCCCTGCTATATGTCAATAATTTAAAAATCCATTATTAAAAAAAATTCAAGTCAAAACATAAAGTTTAAAAAGCTTCAATTTTAATCTAATGCTTCACCAAAATACTCTGCATAGATGTTCTCGGTTTCAACGAGTTTTAAACCATGCAATATTGCACCATTCGATTTAATTATTTCTACAAGCTCTTTCCAAATACAGACAATTACGTTCTCGGTAGTCGGCAAAATATTTTGGGGAATAAAATCGACGTCTAAATTTAAATTAGAGTGATCAAGCTTATCGATAGCGTGTTTTTTAATGAGAGAACTGAGGTGTTTAGCATCAATGACAAAACCTGTAACTTTATCAGGAATACCTTTAACAGTTACATGGAGCGTATAGTTGTGACCATGCCAATTTTTATTGGAACATTTACCGAAAATAGAAAGATTTTTTTCTTCACTCCATTCGCTGACCCATAATTTATGAGCAGCATTGAAACGCTCGACGCGCGTTAAATATACCATTGAAGTTTGTTTTTATTTTTTACACGCAGGAACTACGACTGCGTTTTGAGGATGCAAAGTAACGGGGAATTGTTGGGATTGAAAAATAAAAGTTTATTTAGTCATCCTTTTCAATTCTAATAACTGTTTGAGTTTTTGTTTTTTCTCCTCCCATTCTGCTTCAATAACACCAAAATAAGCCGAACTTCTTTTAGTACCATCGTCTCTAATCATATCATTTCGCAAAACTCCTTCGAAACTGGCACCTATTTTCTGTATCGCTTTTTGCGAGCGAATGTTTTTTTCATCCGTTTTTAACTGAACGCGATAAGCATCTAAAGTTTCAAAACAGAAAGTTAGAAGTAGCAGTTTACATTCCAAATTAATTTCTGTTGCCCAATAATCGGGATGCAACCAAGTGGCGCCAATTTCAAGTTTTTTATATTTGGGTTGTATATCTAAAAATTGCGTTGAGCCGATGAATTTCTTTTCGCGCTTGTTATAAATAACGAACGGATAACGATTGCCTTTTTCTTTTTCAATCAATGCACTCGTAAACGAATTTATTATTTGTTCAGAATTCGACATATCGAAGGGATAAAATTCCCAAATACGCGCATCATTCGCCACTAAACTTAATTCCTTAAAGTATTTTTCTTCTAAAGGCAAAAGTTCGACCGATTCGCCAATTAATTTTAGAGGATGCTTTACCCAAGTATTCATGAGGAGTATCTTATTTTTCAAAAATTGGGTTTCAAAAATTCTATTAATTCCAAAAATTCTTTTAATTCGAGTTCCGTTTAGTTTTAACTTTCTGAATAATTAAGTTTCCAACTGCAATACCTTGTTTAAAACCTTCCGCACAAGCAGGTCTGTAATGAATACCTGCATAAATTCTACTCATAGCAGCTTGTTCGCCTGCTTCTTTAAAACTATTGTAATGTCGTGCCTCTAAACCAAATTGCACCTCAGTGCTATCTGTAAAAGCGACATTTTCGCCAAATAAATTAGATAATATTGTAGATGAAGCACCAGAGATGACACTGTGACCAGATGTGTATTCTGGAAACGGCGGTGTAATGATTATAGGTAACCAATTTGGGTCAATAAATTTGGCGATGTACGACTCAGGTCGAATAACTTCTGAGCGATATTTTTCATCCCAACAAGAAATAAAACCATCGAATTGTGCTAATGCTACGCGTAAATAACTATCAATACTTTCATAAACATCTTTTTTATTTTGTCGAGCGTTGTACATCGTAATCCACAGCCAATGACCTGCTGGAGAAAGTTTTTTGCGCGTGACGTTCACATGACCCGAATTAAAAGTAGCAGCAGGATTGTCATCCCAATACCAAGCTGTTTCGGTTTTATCTTTGGCGTTGGTATTTACCAAATTATACGTTTCAAATGCCATTTTATAAAATGCGCTCGATTTTAAAGAATCGTATTTAATGGCAGGTATCGGTTTAATTTGCGCTGCCGAATCCATAACGAGCGGTCTGATATCGCACCAATGCGGCTCCATGGCATCGGCGTAATCAGGTGAAGTCGGTCTCCACCGCGTTGGATTGCTTGGAGTTACTGTATATTTTGATTTCGAACGCGTTTGTGCATAGTTGTCTTTTGTACTCCAAGTTATAATGCTGCCGCCAACTGTGTCACCAAAGGCAATACTACGTTCATACACATCTTTAGGAATTCCAATTTTTTTAAAATCAGAAAGAATCTTATTTCTAAAATTATCGAGACTATCTTCTGAAAAAATTAATTTTCTGCCTACTTTTAAATAAGCACATACTGCCGAAAGTGGTAAACAATAAACTTTATCTTTTTCAACGCTCGGCAAATTTTGCAATCCATTAATCTGACCTACTAAAGATTGGTAATTTGCTGTTTGTGCATTTGCTGCTTGATAAGCAGCAATGTGCGCGTAAGTATAAATACGCGAAGCAATCATTGGAGCGAATAAATCGTATTTAATTACTTCAGAAAGCGCTTGCATCGAACGGTGCATCAGTTCTGGATCCGCCGCATCGGTTTGGTAATTTGGATTTTCTTTGGCGGTTTCACAACCCCAATTTAGACTTGCAGCAGCTGATAATGCTAAGAGCAATAAAATTAATTTACTGCTTTTATAAATTTCATACATTTCTTAATTTTTAAAAGAGTTCAAACGCAAACCCAATATTCTTATAATGAAAACCTCGTCCCAACAAAAATGCAGAGGCGAGGTTTAGTTTTTTTTTAGTTGACAAATCGTAATTCAGATCACGGATTACACGGATTACATGAATCCATTTAATCCGTGTAATCCGTGATTAATTACTGTCTTGGCGCTACTTTTCCAACCAATTTTTGAATATCGTTCGATAAATCTTCAATATCTCGCGCCATATTGCTGTAGTGATGTGTTGAATCGTTTTTTGGGTTAATGTCTTCAGTTTTCGCTTTTGTTTGAAGCAATTCTTTCCGATGCTCTAATGCAGAAATTTGTTTATCTAAATTCGGGTCATTATTAGTTGAAGCGTGTTCTCTGAGTTTGACTAAAATGTCATCCATTTTTGTGAGTGCTTTATCAAAAGTGCCTTTGTCGCGTTCAGAACTAAGGAGGTTTTTAATTTCAACAAAAACATTTCCAACACCGCTAAAGATGGCTTTCGAGCGATCTTTTTCAACGGAATTACCAAAAAAATAGTTGTAAACGGTTAAGCACAACACTACAACTAATGCAATACGAAACAAAAATCTAAGCATAGTATTTCAATTTTTTTACAAAATTAATAATATTTAATGGAATAGTAAAATTGAGACAATTTATTTAATTTTTGTAACTAAGAATTGAACAGCTTTATTTAAAACTGGGTCTTTTTTATTGATAAAATCGCTCAAAGTTTTTTTGACTTCAATATCGGGTTTTACGCCATAACCTACAAATTCGCGACCATCGGGATATGTGTCTTGTTTGGTACAAATGCGCGCACGACCATCACCTGGCAAATCTAAAAACATTGGTTGACCCGTACTACCATAAGAGTTTTCGCCAATTTTAGTAAAATGTTTCTGATTATCGGCATAAATTAAAAAATCTTCCGCAGCAGATGCCGTATTATGACCGATTAAAACCGCCGTTGGAACAACAATGCGGTTTTCTTTAATTTTAATAGTGTCCTTTTCATAAGGAAAATGATAGTAAAAACTATCCTTGTAAGTTAAGTACGATTGTTTACTAAACTCATTATCGAACGTATCTTTTGATTCAGTAAATCTTCCCCATGCTTTATGGGATGGAATGTGCAGACGGCTTTTATTTTTTGAACCTAAAAGAAAACTGTCTTTCGTTAAGTATTGCAAAATATCTCTTCCAATATTACTATTTCCGCCACCATTGTTTCTTAAATCAATAATGATGGCTTTAGCTTTGTAAAGTTCAGGCAATTTTTCAATAAATAAAGTATCAATTTTAGGGTCTTCGAAACTGTTTAAACCTAAATAAGCAATTTTATTATCGAGCCATTTAAAATCGAGCAAACCAATATTTTCCCAATCTGGATAAACTTTTTCTTCAAGCGTTTTTTTGTGTGTTAATGTTAAGTTCAAAATCTGTTTGTTTGGTTTCAGAATTTTGACTTTAAAACTTTCGCCAGATAAACCTTGGAGCAATCTACTGATACAATTATCTTCAAGTACATAATCTGTTGAAGAAGAAATATAGGGTTCTACACTTTCTTTAATGAAGGTTTGGGTAGGTTTTCCATTCACTTCAATGATTTCACTTCCCACAGGAATTTCATCCTTTTTAGAGAAATTGGTGCGGACAACGATCGCTTTGCCTTCAATATTTTCTAAAAATAATCTAAAGTCTCCGAACATGGTGTTCATTTGCACAATGCCTTTTGGGAAATAAACATTTGTATGTCCATCGTGCAATAAAGCGCAAAATTTTTGAAGCTCGCGGTAATACTCGTAATCGTTTTTAGTATTCGGCACAGATTCTATCAGTTCCAGATATTTTTTATCCCACGCTACCCTATCAATTTTATTGAGATAAATAAAATTGTAGTTCACCTCCTGCCAAAATTTCGATAGCCCATAAATTTTATCGGCTGGTTTTATGGTATTAGGTATTTGTGCGGACACTGAGCAAGTTAGCAAAACGAATACTGAGAGTAGGTTTAATTTCATCTTAGAAAATTTTTAATACATAAAGATAAAAAATAAATCCGAAAGAAATAGACTTTCCTCCTTATAAAAAAGCTTTTTTCAATAGGCTGCGAGTTGGTTTATAAACTTCAGGAGTGAAAAATTAATACTCAAACCATTCCAATATTGACTTGCCTTCATTTCTTAATTAAAAATAATTATCAAATTGTCTGATTAAATAATCTCTAGTATACTATATTTAGCCCCGAATTAAAAATATCAATTTTGAGTATGAAAAACCTTTTCTTTCGGCTGCTTTCAGCAGTTGTATTCTTATTCATTGCTGCGCAAATTCAGGCGCAAGTAACTTTTCCGCGCAATGGCGTTTACGATGAGCGCGATGGCGTTTACGCTTTCACTAATGCTACTATTTATACGGGTGTGGGAGAACCTTTACAAAAAGCCACGCTTTTAATCAGAAAAGGCAAAATTGAACAGATAGGAAATGCTGTTACAATTCCTGCATCGGCTGTTGTTTACGATTGTAAAGATAAGTGCATTTACCCGAGTTTCATCGATATGTATGCGCAATACGGTATCCCTGAAACGCCAAAACCTGCAGGTGCAAGTGGATTTGGCAGACAATCGCCACAGTTTGTGAGCAATAAAAAAGGTGCATTTTCTTGGAATGAAGCTTTACGTTCCGAATTTAATGCGCAAGATGTTTTTGTAGGCAACGATAAAGAAGCAGAATCGTATCGCGCTGCGGGATTTGGTGCAGTGTTGAGTCATCGAGCTGATGGTGTTTCGCGTGGAAGCGGCATTTTGGTATTAACAAGCGATGCGGCGGCGCATAAAAATATTCTAAAATCTTCTGCCGCACATTTTCTATCGTTCAGTAAAGGGAGTTCGACACAAAATTATCCGTCCTCATTAATGGGTTCTATTGCTTTATTGCGCCAAACTTATTTAGATGCTGCTTGGTATTCAACACAAACGCCTAAAGAAGAAACGAATCTTTCGATTGAAGCGTGGAATAATTTGCAAAATTTGCCTCAAATTTTTGAAGTTAGCGATAAATTGGAAGTTTTACGCGCTGCGAAAATTGCTAAAGAGTTTAATAAAAAATACATTATTAAAGGCGGTGGAGATGAGTATCAACGCGCAAATGATATTATTGCTTCGGGTAGCGATTTGATTTTGCCGCTCAATTTTCCAGATGCTTATGATGTTGAAGACCCATTAGAAGCCCGTGTTATTTCTCTTGAAAACCTCAAACATTGGGAATTAGCGCCTTCGAACGCAGCTTTGTTGTATGCAGCGGGAAAAAAAGATTTTGCTTTCACGGCTTCTGGTTTGAAAGAGCGAAAAGATATATTAAAACAAATTCAAAAAGTCATTGAAGCAGGTTTACCCGAAGATGTGGCTTTGAGCGCACTAACTTCTACACCGGCTAAACTCTTAGGTATTGAAAGTGAATTAGGTACTTTAGCTGTTGGTAAACGCGCTAACTTCTTAGTGCTAAGCGATAAATTTTCAAAAAAAGATGTCAAACTCTATCACAATTGGGTGAATGGTGAACCTTACGTTTTGAATGATTTTACGCAACCTTCACCTAAAGGAACTTACAGTTTCAGTTATGGCGATAGTATTTATAAAGCGATGACAATTTCTGAAACGAACGAGACATTTATTTACAAAACAGACTCAATCAAAATTAAAGCAGATTTAAAAATTGACAGAAATAATGTACTTCTCACATTTACACCTACTGGATCTAGCGATATTGTTCGTCTCACAGGTATTTTAGAAGGGGGCTCATTTAAAGGTGATGGTCAATTAGCGAACGGCTCTTGGGTCAAATGGGCAGCTGCGCCGCTGTCTTCTTTTGCTCCGATGAATTTAGATTCAAAGAAAGGAGAAACTACTACAGTATCAAATACATTGACTTTAAATCAAGCAAAAGGGAAACTCATATTCCCATTTGTAGCTTATGGCACTAATGTTCCCCCCGAAGCATCCAAAACACTTATAAAAAATGTAACTGTATGGACGAGTGAAGCGCAAGGCATTTTGAAAAATACGGATGTATTGATAGAAAATGGGAAAATTGCTCAAATTGGTTCTAACTTAAATGTAACAGGTGCAACAGTAGTTGATGGCACGGGCAAACATTTATCGGCTGGAATAATTGACGAGCACTCTCATATTGCAATCAGTAAAGGTGTTAATGAAGGAACACAATCGAGTACGGCTGAAGTTCGCATCGCAGACGTAGTTAATTCTGAAGATGTCAATATTTATCGTCAATTAGCGGGTGGCGTTACAAGCTCACATTTATTACATGGTTCTGCCAATGCTATCGGCGGACAAACACAACTTATTAAATTGCGTTGGGGAAAAGCGCCTGAAGCTTTAAAATTTGAAGGCTGGCCTGGATTCATAAAATTTGCGCTCGGAGAAAACGTAAAACAGGCGAATTGGGGTGACAATAATCGTGTGCGCTTTCCACAAACGCGTATGGGTGTTGAACAAGTTTTTGAAGACCATTTTCAACGCGCACAGGAGTATTTGGCGTTGAAAAGATCGGGTAAGCCTTTTAGAAAGGATATTGAACTCGAGGCACTGGGCGAAATTTTAGAGGCAAAGCGTTTCATTACTTGCCACAGTTATGTGCAGTCGGAAATTACGATGCTTTTACGTGTAGCAGATAGATTTAATTTCAAAGTCAACACTTTTACGCATATTCTCGAGGGCTACAAAGTAGCTGATAAAATGGCAAAACAAGGCGCAGCGGCTGGTACTTTTAGCGATTGGTGGGCTTATAAGTTTGAGGTGTATGAGGCAATTCCATACAATGCGCGCATGATGATGGATGCTGGTGTAAACGTTGCGATTAACTCGGATGATGCTGAAATGGCGCGCCGTTTGAATCAAGAAGCGGCAAAATCTATTATGTACACGGATATGGATGAGCAGGTGGCGTTGAAAATGGTGACAATCAATCCGGCTACTATGCTGCACGTTCAGGATAAAGTAGGCAGTATAAAAGTTGGAAAAGACGCTGATTTGGTTTTATGGACGGATAATCCATTAAGCATTTATGCGAAACCAGAGCAAACTTACGTAGATGGTATCAAATATTTTGACTTAGCTTCTGATGCGAAATTGCGCGAAACCATAAGTTCAGAACGGGCTAGGTTGGTTCAAAAAATGTTAGTCGCTAAAAAAGGTGGCGCGCCAACGCAAGCTGCTAAAGCAAAACCAAGGCGTTTGTATACGTGCGACGATACGGAGGTTGAGATAAAATAGCAAAAAGCAAAAGGCTATTGCTAATTTTTAATTTTTAAATAAATCTTTTATGAAAAATATATATTTGAGGTTTTTAGTTCTTGGCATTTTGCTTTTTGCAATTTGCCCTTTGATATTGGCGCAACCCGTTCCTGCTGCCAATCAATCAAGTTCCATATTAGTTAGCAATGCTACTATTCATGTCGGAAACGGCAAAATTATTGAAAACGGAATGTTGGGCTTCGATAAAGGAAAAATTACTTTTATCGGTGCTGCAACATCTGGTGCAGGTATTCCAAGTTTTACAAAAAAAATTGATGCACAAGGTGCGCATATTTATCCAGGCTTAATAGCGGCAAATTCAGATTTAGGGTTGGTTGAAATTGATGCTGTGCGCTCTACTGTTGATAGTAGGGAAGTGGGCGAATTGAATCCTTCGGTGCGAAGCATTATTTCATATAATGCTGAATCGCAAATAACACCCACCGTGCGTTCAAATGGGGTTCTACTGGCGCAAATTGTGCCACAGGGTGGTACTATTTCAGGCAAATCGAGTGTAGTAGAGTTGGATGGTTGGAATTGGGAAGAAGTAACCATCGCTATGGATAACGGTTTACACGTTAATTTTCCAGCCGCTAATTCAGTTTCTTTTGGTGAAGATGGCAATACGACTATAAAAAAGAATGAAAACTATGCCAAGCAACTGGCAGAATTGGAATCTTTTTTTAAAGAAGCAAAGGCTTATTCAACAACATCGCCCGCTACAAAAAATTTAAAATTTGAAGCCATGCGAGGCGTATTTAATGGTAACACATCCGTATTTGTCGGGGCAAATGCTTATAAAGAAATTCGAGATGCCGTTTTAATTTTGAGTAAATATACCTCTAAATTAGTTTTAGTCGGTGGCGCAGATTCCTATTTACTCACAGAATTATTGAAAGAAAAAAATGTAGCAGTTATTTTGGGCAGAACGCAAGAATTACCCAATAAAGACGACGACGATTACGACCAACCTTACAAAACACCTTCCATGCTCGAAAAAGCAGGTGTATTGTATTGCATTACAGAAAATGGTGGTTGGAAAAATCGCAATTTGCCTTTCGAAGCAGGTCAAGCTGTGGCTTATGGATTAACTAAAGAGCAAGCCCTCTCAGCTATAACGAGCAATACCGCCAAAATTTTGGGTATTGATTCTAAAGTAGGCACCTTAGAACTCGGTAAAAATGCAACGTTTATTATTTCTAAAGGGGATATATTAGATATGCGCACCAGCCAAGTAAAACAAGCTTTCATTAGCGGCAAAGAAATTGATTTGAATAATAAGCAAAAACAATTACACGAGCGCTACAAAGTGAAATATGATAGAGCGAAAAAATAATTCTTCGACATTTAAATTTTCGTTTTTGTAAATTAAATATTAGTTACAAAAAGCTGAACAATTTTATTTCTTGAAAATAAAATTGTTCAGCTTTTTGAAATTATTTTCTAAAAACTTTTTTTGTCCTAATTTTAAGAATGTACAAATACCAAAATGATTCTAACAGTAATAATACGAAAGTGATTACAAACTATAACAGTCAGAAGAATAATGCAAATGAGGTTTCAAAATATTGAGCCCCATCCTTTGCTTAAAGGTTATATTGAAAGGATGTGGGTTTTTGAAAGCAGCGGTAGAATGGCTGTTGATGATTTGAAATTGGTTGTACCCAATGGAAACATTAAATTGACGGTAGCATTTCGAAATGGTATAGTAGCTGCAATTAATGGGCAGTTATTTGTTTCAAAAGAACATAGTATTAGTTTAACAGGATTAGTGGATGTTCCCGTTATATTAGATGTTGATGAAGATGTTCCTACAGGAACACTTTGCGCAGAGTTTAATCCTCAAGGCGCTTATCGCTTTTTTCGTATACCACTTAACGACATAAAAAACCAAATTCACCCACTTAAAGATATAATAGGGACTGTTGCCAAACAATTAGAAGAGCAAATTTCGAACGTTGAAAGCGTTGATGGCAAAGTGGCTTTATTTCAACAGTTTTTACTCACACAATTTTTGCAACAGGAGGCGGATTCTATTTATGAATATAGTGTTGCAAAAATAATATCATCAAAAGGAAAAATTACTATCAAAGAATTGGAGAAGAAAACAGGCTATAGTAGCCGATGGCTAAACATGAAATTTACAGAAAAGTTAGGTATTAGCCCAAAAAATTTATCTACTGTTATCCGTTTCAAACAATATTATAATGCTGTAGCAAACAATGATGAACTATCATTTATGAAAAATGATCTTTACGACTTCTATTACGACCAATCACATTTTATGAAAGAGTTCAAGCGGTTCACGGGCTTATCTTATTCAGGTTTTGAAAACAAAGCAAACGATTTTGGAAAATTATTTTATAAAGAGTAACACTTCCGATTTTTACAATACCCGAAGCAAAACGATTCTTAACTTTGCCCAAGATTTTCAAACAATTAAAAAACAAAAAAAGTGAAAAAGGAAGATTATAACGCTACCTTAGCGGTTAGCCAATCAGTAAATGAAGTATTCAAAAGTATTAACAGTGTTTCAAAGTGGTGGACAGAGAATTTAGAAGGCGATTCAGGAAATCTGAATGGCGTCTTTACTGCTGACTTCGGTGGTGGTAATTTTGTAACACACAAGTTAATTGAAGTTATTCCTAACAAAAAAGTCGTGTGGCTTGTTACGGATTGCTACCTCTCTTGGCTTAAAGACAAAACAGAATGGACAAATACTAAAATGAGTTTTGAAATTTCAACTAAAGACAATTCAACTCAAATGAGTTTTACACACGTTGGTTTAGTTCCAGAAGTTGAATGTTACGATATGTGTGTGAAAGGTTGGGACCAATATGTAAAAGGCAGTTTGCTCAAGTTAATAACTGAAGGGAATGGACAACCACAAAAAAAAGTGCAATAGAAAACCTGTTCTAAATGCTTCTCAATGGCGGTCATTGTAAAAAATAAGTGTTAATATTATATTAAAACGCACTTTTCCCACGAAAAAAGCGCCTCTTCAAGTAGAGACGCTTCATTTTATGAATCTTTTAATATTGAGAAATCAATAGTTTAGAACGAGGCTTGGTTACCTGATGACGTAACGTTTTCAGCTTTTAAAAGTACTGACGTTTTCTTTTTTACAATAGCATCAATTTTATCTTTTTTCAAAGTACGCACTGCCGCATCTGCACCACCTTTGTACTTATACTTTCCAGCAATTACTTGGGTGTTCGTTGAATTATCGGCTCTAACGGCTTCAGCTTTAGTGTAGCCTAATTTTTTTAATTTAACCACCAATGCTCTAGCGTTATCAGAACTGGCAAAACTACCAGCAACTACATTGTAATCACCAGTTGTACTGGCATTATCTTTTTTAACTACAGTAGTATGTTTTACACCTTTTGAGTGAACAACTGTACCCACTGCTTTTTTGTGAATACCTTTCGATGTAACTTTTGTTGCGGTAGTAGAAGCTGCGGGTAATGGGTCAGCCAAGCTTAAAGCGTTGTCATCCATCATCGAATTTGCAGCAAGGGCATCATGTTTGCCTTTAGATTTTACACCCTTTTCGTTATAAGAACTTGGTTTACCGCTAACAACTTTACCATCGAGCGAATTATGCGATGAATCGAAGTGCATAGATGACGGATTAGCAGTGGTACTTAAACTGTAAGTTGTGTCTGAAATAGCAGGCGATGTAGATAGACCAGATGGCGTACTTTCTAAAGTAGAGGCAGCTGCCTTACTTTGGTCAACTTTTCTTTTTACCAAATATACTAAGCCGCCTAACAAACCGAGTATGAGTAAATAAGTAAGATTACGAGCGGAATTAGATCCCATAGGTGTAACGTAAAAAATTGTTAAATAATAGTGTTAAATAGCAAAAATATATTCAGTAAACCGAACATGACGCTAAATTATTTATTCTTTGCCGAATTGACAAATAAATTCTTAAATTTAACTAATTTTCATTTCTTAAAATCGTATTTTCTTATCGTTTTGGTGTTTTTTGCATATATTTCCCTGTTTTGGTTTAAAGTTAATGTGAAAAATTTGAAAACTTCCTAAAGTTTAAATTTTATTAACAAGAATGTTTTAAGGTTTAGGATTCGACCATATTTCTTTATGCCCACTCAGCATTAATTTAGTACGAAGTGCCTGAGCTGCTTGCAATCCTGATTGAATAGCACCATCAATATAACCAACATTCGCTCCAAAATCTATCCAGTCGCCACATAGGAAAAGATTGTCAAAACCGCTTTTATCAGTTTTCAATCGATATTGATCGCTATTAGGTACAGAAAGGGTATAATGGTCGCTAGGTCGTACATTAGCTCTGAAATATTGATTGGCAAATCGGTCATATCCATTAACGTTGTTGTCTGGGTCGGCGAGTAATTGAAAACTAATTCCTTTAGGATATTGTAGATTCGCTGCATCAGGCCAAAATAGTTTAGCGTTATCTCCTAACCATTGTTCGAATACTTCCATAAGTCGAATATTTTCCCTATTTTGATATTCATGGTCTGAAAAGTGAGGTAAAGGATTTCTGAGTATAAAGGGACCTGTGAAGTAGGCAACAAATTTAGGGCTTTGATTATCGGGCCAACTTTCGTTTGGCAAAACGAGCGAGCTATCGAGCCAAGAGTACATAGGATTTTGGTATACTACCACGTTGGGCGCACCCCCTTTTGGAGGCAAGCCCCAATGTGCCCTATCGAACCCCATTTCTTCAATAGTAGGCAGAAACCAAAGTTGAGCAGTTTGAGTGGCAGTTGTTTGAATATTATCAACCATTAATTTCCATTTATTCTCTTTATCATTTTCGATAATCTCGCTGCAAATCGTTTTCAAGGTGCCTATAGGGATGCCCAAAATGACTTCGTCGAAATCAGTTCCTTTTTTCAATTTTCCTTTTCGATAGTCAGTCCAATCTGCCCAAGGATTTTCGAGGTTAATATTTTCCTTTTTTAACTTCGCAGCATCATCGGGGTTAATCTGTTCGAACAACGGCTCGGCGGGCCAAACATTGAGGTTTCCCATCTTCATGACGGGGTTATAATCTTCAACAGCCAGTTTGACTTGTTCAGCAAATGAGATAGTTTCAATAGACCCGTTTGGTGCGTAATGGACTTGCTCTATTTTATGAAAAAATTTAAATTTCACCCCCCTACTTTTCAATACTTCGTACATCGGCATAACCATAACATCGCCAGTACCATGAACAAATTGATAGACAAACGAACCTTTATAACCAATGGAATTAGCAAAGAATTGAAGCGCTGTACCTGCTCCCAAAGCGCCACCTTTTTCGTTAACAAGGTTAGCAAAAGTGCCTGTGTAGAAAAAACGCACAATAACAGAGCGCAATAACCAATGAGGAGCACCTTGCATTCCGAGCCATTCTCGGTAATCATATTTATTGATGGCACTAAAGTCGAATGTATTTGTATCTGGATTATAAACATCTGTCAGGATTCCTTTAAGATTGTAATAAGCAAAAGATAGAGATACGGTAAAGTGTCGTTCTTCTAAGTCTTTTTCTAAGTAAGGTAAGCCTTTTTGTTCTATAGAATTAATATATTTCTCAATATAAGCCAGAATATTGCTGTGATGCTCATAGTGGTTTTCAGTGACATTTTGTTTCGACAATCGAAGCGCTTCGATTAGATGTCGCAACTCTTTTTTAAACAAACGTTCAAAAAAGCCACCTTTACCAAAGAAAGGCTTTAACAATCTATAAAGGCAACCAGGTTTATCGGCTGGTTTATGCTCAATACCATTGATATATTCTGGAAAATAATGGTCGAGTATCCAAGTACTGATTCGATTCGTACTTTTCAGATAAGGACTGCCGAGTACCGTTTCGAGCACCAATGCCATACCTTTACGAATCAATTCCCACATAGGTAACGGCCCACCTTCTCCCGGTAGTTCATCAGTTTGAGGGAAAATAAGTGTCCAGTTTGTCCATTTTCCCAACTCGTGGATGTATTCAGTCAGTAACGTCGTGCTGTTAGGTTGAAGACCGTCTTTAAACAGTTCTTGTAAAGGACTATCTGGCGCCAGATTACTTTTTTTACGCTCTGCATAAACACTTCGCAATAGTCGAAAAGTGGTATCGTACCAACCTTGCAATATGTGAATTCCGTGTTCTTCAATGCGATCATTTTTGCCACGACCTGTGGAGGTTTTACCGCCAAGCCGCCAACCGATTTGATACACAGTTATTTCATATTCATTCTGCCAGCCGTCATAATCAGTCAGTTCGTGTGCAGCTGCTAAAGCTGACATGCCGCCACCTAATATTTTAATTTTTTTCTTTTGTTTGTTCATTTTCTCAATGGATTTTAAATATTAATTAATTATGCTGACACTTGACACCTGATATCTAACACCTGACACCTAATTTAAGTACCTCCCCATATTAATTTCCTCAACCAAATAAAAGTCTTAATCAACCAGCCTAAATGTTTTACTGGGTCAGGTTGAAAAGGTACATTATTCGGATAAGCAGGTTTGTGGTTTACAATCAGCTTGTTCAAGTCAGGTTGTTGGTTCCAAACAGAAGCCTTTTGGTACAAACTCGTTAATTCAGGTTCAATAATGACATCATCCAAAAATTGTACGCCAAATTCTTCTAAATTATGCGCTTTCCCAAGTATATCTTCTATCTCTGCTTTCGTCATGGGGTAGTGCGAAGGATAAAAGCCATCAAGGTGAATGATAAAATCAACGGCTCCTCCTCTTGGATTAGCGATAATTTTGGCAAGTCGAGGGAAAATAAAATCACCCTCTACCAACGACTGAGCAAAAATCAAACGATAAAGCACCATATTGATAAAAATCTCCTCTGGTTTGGTTTCTTTTTTTGCCAAATGCGGATACTTTAGATAGCCATCAATGATACTTGAATTGTGTGCTCGATACCAACTTACAGGACTTGGATTTTCTATAAACGAAATCCAAAACTGTGTTGGCACTGGCAGTTCTGATTTAGTTAAACCCAGTTCGTGAGCTCGCACTCCCAATTCAGAATGATATATAAGCCATAAATTCACTTCACTCCACCAAGCACTTCCAGGTGGTTTATAAGTTGGCGAGTTTAATACGCCCCGTTGCTCCCACTTTAAGAAAGAAATAGCTGAATCGCCGAAGCCATACTGGTGCTCTGAATCGCTTTTTCCGTATTTCTGATAAAACGCTTCGGTCGATAGCAAACGAGCTTGTGGATTATTTCGCAACGATTCAACGTGTTTCCAAACTTCGGCTTCAATTACTTTAAGGCTGTTTTCAATCATTTTGTTATGTATTAAAGTTAGCTTGTAAAAGTGTTAGATTTATAACTGAAACGAATTCAAAGGCAAGTTAATCACTCAAGCTAAAAAAATAAAGTTATTAATTTTTTTTTTTGAAAAAGTTGTAACTTCGCATTAAATAGAGAAAATGAAATTTAAAATCTTGCCGATACTCATTATTTTGTTTCTGTCGGCACAATGCTTACATTCACAAATTGTTGCGCCTCTGAATGACGCTAATAATTTGCAGCCAATTGGGAAATTCACGTATTATTTACAAGATGCCAAATATCTGGAAATTAATGAAATTCTGAAAGCTGATATCCAGTCTGAATTTAAACCTTATAGTCAAAATGCACCCAACTTTGGCGCCATTTCTGATGCTCTTTGGTTTCGATTCGATGTAGCCAAAGAAACAGAAGAACAGTTTTACTTACAAGTTGGATCGGCTTTTATTGATAGTATTGCCTTGTATGCTGTAACTGATGGTAAAATTAAAGAAGTTCAAATTTCTGGTGATAATTACGTCTTTTCACAAAGGGCTATTAAAGTGAACACTTTCCATTTCCCCTTGAATATTCCCAAAGGAGTAAACCAAACTTATTTTCTCCGCACTAAAACAATGCAACCTCATTTCTTTCCTTTAAGAACTGGAACGCTTAAAGCATTTATGGAAGATGCCCACAAATTAGATTTTATACAAGGCATCTATCTTGGTATTATGTTGCTTATTTTGTTTTATAATTTCTTTCTTTATTTTTCAACAAATGAAAAAATTTACTTGCTTTATTCAGCTTATGTAGTGAGCATTACTTGGTTTATGTCAGCAGTCTTCCAATATATATTCGAGTATGCCTGGCCGAATATGCCCATTATCAATAAATATGCAGTTGCATCATCAGCCTTTACAATTCTCACCGCCACTGTTTTTACAAGAAGTTTTTTGCATACACAAAAATTTGTGCCAAAGCTTCACAAATTTTCTTCGGTGTTTATTGGGTTGGGGATAATTGATTTAATACTTGTATTTTCGCCGTTCCAAATTCCTGCTTTGATGTTGGCGCAAGTAAGTATTTTGTCGATGGCAATCTATTTTTTAATTTCAGGCTTAACAGTGCTTCGCAAAGGTTACAAACCTGCAAAGTTTTATTTGGCGGCTTGGAGTTTCCTTATCATTGGTTTCATAGCCGCTATTCTCGAATCGGCTAATATCCTACCAGTAATGTATTACATCAACTCGATGCAAATTGGGTCGGCATTTGAGGTGACTTTACTTTCTTTTGCACTTGCTGACAGAATTAATATCTATAAAAAAGAACGGGAGGAAGCACAAGCCGCTGCTTTGAAATTGGAGAAAGAGCAATCGGAGCTTATTAAAAAACAAAATATTAATTTGGAAGAAAAAGTGACTGCACGCACTGCTGAACTTGAAAAGTCACTAAAAGAGTTAACCTTGACTCAAAACCAACTTATACAATCAGAAAAACTCGCAAGTTTGGGAGAATTGACAGCAGGCATTGCGCATGAAATTCAAAATCCTTTAAATTTTGTCAATAATTTTTCTGAGTTGAGTGTAGACATCACCAAAGATTTAAATATTGAAATTAACAAGCCAACCATTGATAAAAAATATGTCGGAGACTTACTGAGCGATTTATCATCTAACCAAGAAAAAATAGGTCACCATGGAAAACGAGCGAGCAGCATAGTAAAAGGTATGCTTGAACACTCACGGTCGAGTTCAAGCAAAAAAGAACTGATTGATTTGAATGATCTTGCAGAAGAATACTTTAGGTTATCCTATCATGGTTTACGTTCAAAAGACAAATATTTTAATGTTACAATGGAAACGCATTTTGATGCTAATATAAAACCCATTGAAATAATCCCACAAGAATTTGGTCGGGTGTTTTTGAACTTAATCAATAATGCTTTTTATGCGGTTAACGAGAAAAAAAAGGGGTATAAAGACTTTGCAGGTTCCGAAAATGCACACGAGCTGTTGAATAAGTACGAACCAATTGTCAAGTTATCAACAAAAAAATTAGAAAACGGCGTAGAGATTAGTATCAAAGATAATGGTATTGGTATACCTAAGAGCATAAGAGAGAAAATTTTTCAACCTTTCTACACTACTAAACCCACGGGTCAAGGAGTAGGTTTAGGACTTTCACTCGCTTATGATATTATTTCAAAAGGGCATGGTGGTACTTTAAAAGTGGAAAGTTCAGAAGGTGAAGGCTCTGAATTTATTATTACTTTACCAAACTCTAAATAAATTATTGCATATATTCTACAAACTGATCGAACAAATAACGCGCGTCGTGCGGACCAGGTGATGCTTCAGGGTGATATTGAACTGAAAACACAGGTTTGTTTTTTAGCCTAATCCCTTCAATAGTATCGTCGTTCAAATTTACGTGTGTAATTTCAACAGTATCCGATTTGGAACGCACAACATCAGGGCTTATACCAAATCCATGGTTTTGGCTCGTGATTTCACATTTTCCTGAAACAAGGTTTAAAATTGGGTGATTTATTCCGCGATGCCCATTGTGCATTTTATAAGTTGGAATATCGAGTGCTAAAGCTAAAAGTTGATGACCTAAGCAAATGCCAAATAAAGGCTTTCCTGTAGCAATAATTTTTTTAACTGTTGCTACTGCATAAGGCATTGCAGATGGATCACCTGGTCCGTTAGAGATAAAATATCCGTTTGGTTTAAACGCTTCTAAAGTAGCAAAGTCCGTTTTAGCAGGAAAGATTTTAACGAAACATTGGCGGGTATCGAAATTTTTAAGGATTGATCTTTTTATGCCAAAATCTAAAGCAGCAATGCGCAATGGCGCATTTTCATTTCCGAAAGTATAAGCCTCTTTTGTAGTTACCACTGATGAAAGTTCTAAACCTTCCATAGATGGAACATTCAACAATTGTTCAATTAAGGCTTCAACGTCAAAAATTTCAGAAGAAATAATAGCATTCATCGCGCCTTTATCTCTGATGTGGCGAACTAAAGCGCGAGTATCAATTTCACTAATACCAACCATATTATATTTCTCAAAATATTGTTGGATATCAATATCTGCTTTGCTGCGCGAAAAACTCACATTAAAACTCGAACAAACAAATCCAGCAATTTTCATTGACTCCGATTCAACTTCATCAACCTTTGTACCGTAGTTACCAATATGAACAGATGTTGCCACTAAAATTTGTCCAAAATACGACGGGTCGGTAAAAA
>JAYWBA010000033.1:0-2520 GCA_043781915.1 Saprospiraceae bacterium | reverse complement strand
GAAGTTTTAAAAGCAGCAGGTGTTAAAATACAAGAAGGTATTGTTGCTTACACACCCGAAGAAGCGCAAGCAGCGGCAATAAAATTAAAAACCGATTTCAATTCCGATTGGTGTGTTATCAAGGCACAAGTTCACGCAGGTGGTAGAGGTAAAGGTGGTGGTGTGAAATTGGCGAAAAACCCTGAAGCAGCATTCGAAGTTGCTTCAAAAATTCTGGGTATGCACCTCGTTACGCCACAAACATCGGCAGAAGGTAAATTCGTGCGCAAAGTATTAGTCGCGCAAGATGTTTATTACCCTGGCGCATCGCCGACAAAAGAATATTACATTTCTATTTTGATGGATCGCGCGAAGAAATGCAACGTATTTATTTATTCAACCGAAGGTGGAATGGATATTGAACACGTGGCAGAACATACGCCGGAATTGGTGCATAAAGAATGGGTTGACCCATTATTAGGTTTACGCCCTTTTCAGATTAATAAAATGTGTTTTAATTTAGGTTTGAGTGGCGGCGTTTTTAAAGAGATGTATGCTTTTATTGATGGCATTTATAAAGCTTATTTAAATGCAGATGCGAGTTTATTAGAAATAAATCCGTGTTTAAAAACATCGGATGATAAAATAATTGCCGTTGATGCTAAAATGTCGATTGACGATAGTGCGCTTTTCCGTCATCCCGATTTGGAAGCCATGCGCGATAAAGATGAAGAAGATGCGACGGAAGTTGAAGCGACTGATGCCGAACTAAACTATGTAAAACTCGACGGTAACGTGGGTTGCATGGTGAACGGTGCAGGTTTAGCGATGGCAACAATGGATATGATTCAACTCAGTGGTGGTGAGCCTGCAAACTTTTTAGATGTAGGTGGTACAGCAAATGCAGAGCGCGTTGAAAAAGCCTTCAATATTATTTTGAAAGATCCAAACGTGAAGGCTATTTTAGTGAATATTTTTGGCGGTATTGTTCGTTGCGATCGTGTAGCGCAAGGAATTATAGATGCTTACCATAATATTGGCAATATTCCAGTGCCAATTATTGTGCGTTTACAAGGCACAAATGCCGATATTGCTAAAAAAATGATTGATGAATCGGGTTTAAAGGTATTTTCTGCCATAGAATTGAAAGAAGCATCACAAATTGTAAAAAAAGTTTTGAATAATTAAAATATTGTAATAAATTTGTGTTTAAGTTGAAGCTATGAAATTGAGTTTCAATAAAGATAAATTTTTTGGGGTTAACAAATGTTGTTTTGCTGCGGACATCTTATGTTCGCAGTTTTTTTTTGTGTAATTTAATTTTTTTTAATTTTTTTGAGTTAATTTCGCTTTTTAAAAAAAAACTAAATTAATAACATTACATTTAGATTTTCATTTAAACTTTGCCTACTTTTGTTAATGTTTAAAATAAAATAATGTTAGGGAGGGTATTAATTGTTGGTGGTTCTGGATTAATTGGTAACCGTTTAACTGAATTATTAAAACAGGAAGGATTTGAAGTGTCTTGGATGAGTCGCTCAAAATCGAATCGAAAGGGTGTTATAAGTTATTACTGGAATCCAGAGAAAAAAGAAATTGATGATATAGCAGTAAGAAACGCTGACTATATCATCAATTTAGCTGGTGCTGGAATTGCTGATAAACTTTGGAGTAAATCGAGAAAAAAACTAATCATTAATAGCAGGATTTTGCCAAATGAGCTTTTAATTGATACACTAAAGAATTCCAATAATAAACTTAAAGGATATTTTTCTGCCTCTGCCATTGGTTTTTACGGAGATCGTGGGAATCAAATTTTAAATGAATTTGAACAACTCGGAAAAGGCTTTTTAGCTGAAAGCACGATTGCTTGGGAAAACTCAATTATTAAAGCGCGATCTATAAATGTGCGTTGGGCAGCCTTTAGAATTGGTATTGTGCTAAGTAAATCGGGTGGTGCTTTACCGAAATTGCTTACTCCGTTTCTATTTCGCATTGGTGGATATTTTGGTTCTGGAAAACAATGGTATTCTTGGATTCATATTGACGATGTTTGCAGAGTTTTTATAGAAGCTATTCAAAATGAAAATATCAATGGATTTTACAATGCAACAGCACCTAATCCGCTTACGAATTTAGAACTTACAAAAGCCATTGGTAAAGAAAAAGGTGGATTTTTTCTTTTTTTGCCCATCCCAGCATTTTTGCTAAAATTATTTATGGGTGAAATGTCATCGGTTATATTAAATAGTACACGTGTTAGCTGTGAGAAAATAATAGAGACAGGTTTTAAATTTAAATTTCCAGAAATTACGGAAGCGCTTCATGACGTTTTAAAGTAAAGAGAAGGAATTGCCTTGTCTTTTAAAAAAATATAAACTACCCAACACAAATTTTTTTGCAATTCTATATCACATTTTTCCCGTCGAAACGTTATATGTGAACTATGATTCCACTGTAATTCTTAATTCTTAATTTTATAATAACATTTATGAAAACGTTTTTCATTTTAGTTGTTTTCTTTTTTAAAATATCTTCAGC
>JAYWBA010000032.1:0-2527 GCA_043781915.1 Saprospiraceae bacterium | reverse complement strand
TGAGCATACACATTGGTCAGCATGGTATAAAATAAAATTTGAGTCAATCCCTGAAAATTTCGTACTCGATTTTTATAGCTACGAAACCGTGATTGGTTTAGATTGTAAAGGTCAATTTCTCAATAATAAAACTGTAGAAACAGGATCAAATTCAAACAGCCATAATAGGCATGCTTATTTCGATTTTCAAGCAATGAGCGCGCCGTCAACTTATTACTTTAAAGCATTTACTAAAACACTTGAACCAGAAGATTCATTGCAAATACGTTTAATGAATCCAAAGACGTTCTACAGCAATATTCACGATGAATTTTACGAAAACCAATATTTCACGTATTGGATGTTTTTCGTAATCGGAGGTATGTTTTTTCAAGAACTCTATATTGGCAGCTTGGCTTGGAGCCGACGGAAAAAAGAGTACATTTATTATTTCCTTTTTGTTCTAATGGCTTTTATTTATTTAATCATTGCTCACCGATTTGAACTCGGCTATATCGGTGATTTAAAAATTTTACCAACTTCATCCATCGTTATGTATTTAGCGATTTGCAATTTATTTCTATTCAAATTTCAGCGCTACTATTTGAATACAAAAGAAAATTTTCCATTCTTAGACTCTCAATACAAACAAGCCGAACTATTCTTACTGGCTGGAACCACTACAAACTGTTTAATTTACATTATTATGGGCGATTTAGAATACACGTACTCTTTTTTCCTACCCATGACAACCTGTATTATAATTATCAATTTTTACATGATTTGTTTACTCTATTTGGGAAAATCGCCTCTCATAAAATATCTGATGTTTGGTTTTGCTTTTACATCACTGATGATGACTATCCGTTTGATAATTAATTTCGTTATTTCAGAAGGTTGGATAAGCGAGATAGTAGATTTTGACGGATTGGTTTTCATTTTTGGATTAGTTGTTGACGGTATGTGTTTAAATCTCGGATTAAATTACAAACACCGCCTCGAAATTGTGGAAAAACAAAATGCCTTAGAAAAAGCCAAAAAGAACATAGCTTCCGATTTACACGATGATTTAGGCTCAGGTCTTTCATCTATAAAATTACTCAGCGAGCGAGCGCGGTTAAGCATTGATAATTTAGAAAATAAAAATCAGATTGAAAAGATTTTGAAACAATCGGGTGTACTCATTGAAAACTTAGCGCTTATCGTTTGGTCAATGGATAGCCGTTATAATAAGCTTTCTAATCTGCTTGAACTAATGCGAGATTTCACTGGTTCGCTTTCCGATATTCAAACATTCGATTGGCTCATTGAGAGAAATGTCGTTGACCTCTACGACATTAGTGTTTCGCCAGAATTTAAAAAGAATATTTACCTCATTTTCAAAGAGTCGGTCAATAATGCTGTAAAATATGCATATAGCGATGTTGTCATTATTGAAGTGGGCATTGAAGCCAATTGCTTTGAAATGCGTATAAAAGATTATGGTAAAGGGTTCGATAAAAATAGGGTTGCGCACAGCTTTGGCGTCATCAGTATCTGTGATCGGGCTGAAACATTGAATGGCAACGCACATATACAGTCAGAAATAAATAAAGGTACAACCGTTGAAGTGAAAGTGCCTCTACCGAAATGACGTGATTACGTCATTTCAGAACTTATAGAAAACTTTTAATTTTGTTTCTATTTATTAACAAACAACATTGCTATGGTATGAAAACGCTGGTGAAAATTTTAATTTTTGAGGACGATGAAGAGATGCGCGATGGTTTAGGATGGCTAATAAAAAACCATACGCAGTTTGAACTATTGGGCACTTACCCCGATGCCAATAATGTTCAGAACATCATTCAGCAATATGCTGCTGATATTGTTTTAATGGATATACAGATGCCAGGCATTAGCGGCATTGATGCACTTAAAATTGTTAAAGCTTTAAAACCCAATACGCACGTTATTATTTTAACCACTTTCGAAGATGAAGACAATATTTTTAACGCTATTAGTTATGGCGCATCGGGTTATTTGCTTAAAACAAATGTAACGACAGAAATTGTAAAAGCGATTGATGAAGTATTAGATGGTGGCTCACCGATGAATGCCCGCGTGGCGCGAAAAGTGATGCGCTATTTTTCAGACATGAAAGAACTCAAACTCGATTACCATCTCACCACGCGCGAAAAAGAAATTCTGATCCACCTCAGTGAAGGACAAAGTGGCAAAATGATTGCTAAAAAACTTTTTATTTCTGAACAAACGGTCGGCAATCACATTCGGCATATTTACGAAAAATTACACGTGCATTCGCGCGCAGAAGCTGTTTCTAAAGCTTTTCGAGAAAAATTGATTTGAACGCATAATAAAAAAATGACGCGTTTACGTCATTGTGGAATGCTGAAATATGATTGATATTTGTGACGTGATTAAGCTATTTTTAAACCAATATTAGTTGAGGATGAAATAACAAACACTTAAAGTTTTAGACAGAAATAAAGATTTCATAACCAATTGCAATTGAAATTTGAATTCGACACTTGACTTTAATGAGATG
>JAYWBA010000031.1:0-18904 GCA_043781915.1 Saprospiraceae bacterium | reverse complement strand
ATCAATTTCTTGTTCGGCTGCAGCAGCAAGTGCATTACCTAAAGCAATATATGCTTGTTTTGCTGACCAGTTTTGTTGTTCAACTGCAGACATAGAACTAACTTTTCCATTGATTGAATTTTTGTAGCCATCTAAAAAATTCATAGGAATGCTTCTTGTGATTGCTACATTATTAATAAAGGTTTGAACATCTGTTTCCGTCAATATTTTTGGTACTGAAAAAACAAGCACATGCGAACTACTGCCTACTTGCACTTGACCGTAAGCTGCTTCTTGCAATTTTAGTTTAATATCCATATTATTTACCACTGTAACCCTGTAAGGTTGCAAACCAAACGAAGATGCGGATAGATTGATAGCCTCGAGAATAATTTCTAGCTTTTCTTCCGATACGGATTTACCATCCATGTTTTTGGTAGCATATCTCCAATTCAAATTTTTTATCAAGCTCATTTCTTAGAATTTTAAATGTATTTTTTTTAACCAATTTTATTTTTTTAAGAACACATTTTCAAAGGTTAAGTTGTGGAAAATAATTTATTAAATGTTTTTTTTAGGATTAAATTTCAAAAACCTTGAATCTATCGTTTATAAACAAAATTAATTTTGGTAAGAGTTGGTTTATGCGTTATAATTTATTTTTTGACTTTAAACTAAAGCCAAAAAATGCGTCAACCAATTTTCGGATATCTTCTTCGTTATCTATATCGTTCAACATTATTTATTATCTTTCGTGTGATAACTATGTGATAGTTTAACACTTATTTTGTAAAGCTTATATTCGGATTGTTTACACACCGTGCTAAAATCTCATTTTGTTTTTAAATTAATTCTAAAATTATTTTATTTATGAAGAAAAATTTCTCAATTCTCGTTTTCTCCATGCTTTTATCTTTTACAATAAACGCGCAAACTCAAACATCTGCAACAAAGTTTGCAAATTTATCGCCAAGTCCAGCTGCAATTGCTTACTATCCGCATAATTTTGCGCACGATAGAGGCGATGGACCTAAAAAAGTAGGTAATACTGTATTTGCTAAAGTTGTTTATTTTCGCCCTGCTAAAAAAGAGCGCGAAATTTTTGGCAAATTAGTGCCTTATGGTAAAGTTTGGCGCACCGGCGCGAATGAAAATACGGAGCTTAAATTCTTTCAGGATGTCGTCATTCAAGGTAAAACTGTAAAGGCTGGTAGTTATTCTTTGTTCACTATTCCTACCGAAACGGATTGGACAATAATTCTTAACTCTGATTTAGATAGATGGGGTGCATTCAGTTATAAAGAAGCCAATGATGTCGCTCGTTTTACAGTTTCATCTAAAAAAACAGAAGCACCCGTTGAAAATTTCACTATTCAATTTGCAAAGAGCGGTGATAAATCAGCGGTTATGCAACTTGTTTGGGATTCAACTTTGGTGGAATTGCCAATTAGTTTTTGACCACGATTTAAGGATTAATGGATTTTATGATTTTGAGAATCCATTAATCCTTCATCTATCGTTTAATCCAATTAAATTTAGTTAATGCTTAAAAATATAGTTTTACTTTTTTGTATAGCCTATTACAGTTCATGCTCATTGATAGCACAAAAAGTGAATGACAAAGATGCCAAAAAAATTATTGCGGCTTGTATTGATGCACATGGCGGTAAAAACTATCAGCATTTGAATATTTCATTCGATTTTCGTCAATACAAAGTGAAAATAAAAAACGTTGGGTCGATGTTTGAATATTCACGCACAACGCAAGATTCGCTGAAAAATACTGTTAGTGATATTTTAAACAACGCTGGTTTTTCCCGAGAAATCAACGGAAAAAAACAAACGCTTTCGAATCTTGATAACGATAAATATACGAACGCCATTAATGCTCTTGCTTATTTTGCTTTATTGCCTTTTAAATTAACTGATGCGAGTGTAAATTCTCAATTTGTCGGCACAATAAAAATAGAGGACCAGGATTACGATAAAATTAAAATTTGGTTTAACCAAGAAGGTGGGGGTAAAGATTTTACAGATGTCTTTTGCTATTGGATAAATCAGAAAACGCGCATGATTGATTATTTAAGTTATACCAATGGCGGACCGCGTTTCAGAAAAGCCACGAATCGCGAAAAAATTAACGGCATTATTGTTCAAGATTACGAAAATTACGAGATTCTCGACACAACCATTTCTCCGACTGAATACGACACGGCTTACATTTCTGGCAGGTTCAAATTTCTCTCTAAAATCGAGCAGACGAATTATAAGGTGAATTGAAGGTTTGCAAAATGTTTTACACATCTTGCGCAAATTTAAACATATCTTTTGGACCGAGAAAAATACAATTTTGAATCTTTTGACTCTATTTTACACCTTCATTGACTTTAAAAATTTCAATTTTGCACTTACTTCTTTTATCCATAGGCGAGCCATTAATTCGTGTGCAAAAACGGTTGGGTGAATGCCATCCCAAATCCAATATTCGATGGGTGTTTTTTTCATTACTTTTGCAAACATGGGGTTGTAATCAACTAAAATACAATTATACGTAGTGGCAAGATTTCGGATAACCGCTTGACGTTTCAGAATATCTTCTTCCCAAATTGCTAATTTGTCTTTTACTCTGCTTCCAGGATAAACAAAAGGCAAATTGAAGACAAAAAGTATATTTGGATTCAATTGGAGAGCATCATTTAATAATTCACGGTAAATAATTTCAAATTGTTCGATACTAGTCGCTTCAATTGGATTATCAATTTGGGCGTTAGCGTCATTTATACCGATGAGAATACTCAAAACATCGGGCTTGAGATCAAGCGTATCGGTTTGCCATCTTTTTTTTAAATCTGAAATGGTGTTGCCACTAATACCTCGATTGTAAAATGTAAAACCATTCTCAGGGAAATCGGCACCTATTCTGCTTGCTATTGAATAAACGTAACCATGTCCCATAATATGGTTTGGATCTAAACTCCGCCCACGATTGCCATCGGTTATCGAATCACCTTGAAATAAAAACACTAAATTAGTTGATAGTTGGTCGCTAACAGTTGATGGGGACAAACCATCAACAAAACTGCCTAAAGCAGAAAATTGTATAAATTTTCTTCTTTGCATTCAATCAATAATTTTCATTCCTCCTGATGTACATATCCTTATCATCTTCTTCATCCTTTTTAGTAGAGCTTGCAAGTAAGGTAATGACTATTCCGAGAATCATCATTATTAATTTAATCAGAAAAGCAGTTCCTGTGCCTAATTTTTCGAGTATTACCAATGGATAGATATCAACGCCTACAAAACTTAGGAATACAGCGCAACCTCCGAATAAAAACATCAAGAAGCCTGCTATTTTAAACAATCCACTATATTTCATGTTAGAATTTTTTTGTTTTATTAACTGAACATTACTGCAACAATAATAATTTTGCGAAGTTCGAAATAAATTGCAAGATAGTGTTTTATATTGCAGAATTATTCGTAAAACAAAACGATTTATTTTTTTATTTCTAAGAAAAGATACCTCATGCGCGTTTTTATTTTTATAGCTATAGCGAGTTTAATCGGTCTTCAAACACAGGCACAACAAAATTATTCTCCCAAACTTAATGCTGCCGAAGTCCTCGAATCAATTAAGAAATTAAATATACTGGGAAGTGTGTTATACGTTGCAGCGCATCCCGACGATGAAAATCAGCGATTGATTTCGTACATGGCAAGCGAGCGCAAAATGCAAACTGCTTATTTATCCATGACGCGGGGCGATGGAGGGCAAAACCTGATTGGCAATGAATTGCGCGAGATGTTGGGCGTTTTACGCACGCAAGAATTATTAGCAGCGCGCTCCGTCGATGGTGGCAAACAAATGTTTACGCGCGCCAACGATTTTGGTTTTTCTAAAAAACCTTCAGAGACTTTAAGGTTTTGGAATAAAAAAGAAGTTTTGAGTGATGTTATTTGGGCGATTCGAAAATGGCAACCTGATGTCATTATAAATCGTTTTTCGATGGATACTTCTTACGAAAATCACGGACACCATACGGCTTCTGCCATACTTTCGAACGAAGCATTCGATTTAGCCGCCGACCCGAATGTTTTTCCGGAGCAACTTAAATATGTATCTGTTTGGCAACCCAAGCGTTTGTTTTTTAACACATCTTGGTTTTTTTACGGGAGTCGGGAAGCGTTTGATAAAGCTCCTAAAACAAATCTCGTTTCTGCCGATTTAGGTGTTTACTATCCTTGGAAAGGAAAATCGAACAATGAAATTGCTGCCGAAGCGCGCTCTATGCACCGTTGTCAAGGATTCGGTGGTGCGTCTCAGCGTGGAAGCGATTTGGAATATTTCGATTATTTAAAAGGTATTGGTAAACCACAGACAGATGTTTTTGACGGTATTAATACGAGTTGGTCGCGCGTTGAAGGTGGCGAAAAAATTGGTCAAGCAATTGATGCAGTTATTAAAGCTTATAATATCAATGCGCCATCTGCAAGTGTTCCAGCTTTAATTAAAGTTTTAGAACAAATTGAAAGTTTGCCTGAAGGTCATTGGAAAACGATTAAGTTGAACGAAGTTAAAGAAGTGATTCGCGCTTGCTGTGGTTTGTATTTTGAAGCTTCGTCTGTAACTTCGAGTGGCGTTCCGAATCAGAGAATAGATGTGACAACAGAGGCGATTAATCGTTCAGTCATTGATGTTCAATTGGATCGTGTGCAATTAATTGGTTTGGGTGTTGATTCAGTTATTTCAAAAAATTTAAGCAATAATGCGCGAACTCAGATAAAATTAACCGGTCGTGTACCATCTGATGCTTCAACAACTTCAGCTTATTGGTTGCGCGAAGTTTCCAGTTTGGGTATGTATGAAGTAAAAGACCAAACTTTGCGTGGTTTGCCTGAGACTCCTCGCGCAGCACGTGCGCAATTTGATGTCAATATAGCTGGGAAGAAAATTTCTTATTTTTACGATGTTGCTAATAAAATAGAAAATCCTGCGCGCGGCGAACAGTGGTCGCCATTTGAAATTACGCCACCTGTTTTTGTAAATATCCCAGAGAAAGTTTACATTTTTGCTGATTCAGCTAAACGCACAGTTCAATTTACTGTTAGAGCAGGTGCTGATAATGTAGAAGGTGCATTAGAACCTAAATTGCCAAGCAATTGGAAAATTGAGCCGAAACGTAAAACATTTTCTTTAAAACAGAAAGGCGAAGAAACGACTTTGGCTTTTACTTTAACTCCGCCAAAAAATTCGGAAGAAGCAACATTGGCTGCACAAGTTTTAATGATTCCAGTTGGTAAAGCGCTGGATAATTTGAAATTCGATTATCAGCCTATCGAAACAAAGTCCATCAAAACGATTGCTTACGATCATATTCCAACGCAAACTGTTTTGCAACCGGCTGAAGCAAAAATTGTTAAGCTCGATTTGAAAAAATCTGGTAGGAATATTGGTTATTTTATGGGTGCAGGTGATGATATGCCTGCGTGTTTGGAACAAGTTGGTTATAATGTGACGCAACTAACAAACGCTAATTTTCAATCGCCCGATGGTTTGAGAGGTTTTGACGCAGTTGTACTAGGTATTCGCGCATACAACACAAAGGAGAAATTGGCTTTTTACAATACCGCTTTACTCGATTACGCAAAAAATGGCGGGACTGTTGTAGTTCAATACAATACAAGTGGCAGAGATTTGGTGACTCAAAAAGTAGGTCCTTACCCGTTTAAAATTTCGCGCGATAGAACAACTGAAGAAGATGCGTTAGTAACTTTTCTAAAACCTGAGCATGTAGCTTTGAACGAACCGAATAAAATTACTTCAAAAGATTTTGATGGTTGGGTGCAAGAGCGCGGTTTATATTTCTTGATTGATCTCGATCCACAATACGAACAGCTCCTTTCTTGTCACGATTATAACGAAAAACCGCGCGATGGTGGCTTAGTTGTTACCAGACTTGGCAAAGGTTGGTATGTTTATACAGGTTATTCATTTTTTCGTCAATTGCCTGCGGGTGTAAGCGGCGCTTATCGTTTATTCACAAATTTGCTTTCATTACCTAAATATCCATGAGCTTTGAGCTTTGAGCCTTTAAAACGGGCAAGCTCAAAGTTCAAAGATCATGGCTCAAGCTCAAAAATGGATAAAGAATTTGAAGATTTAGTACCGCCACCGATTTTAAAATCGTGGCGCAATATGTACATATTTGTGCTGGCATTTCACGCTTTGTTAATTGGTGCGTTTTACGTTCTCACGCATTATTATTCAGCTTGAGGGACATCATCTAAGTTATAAAACACTTTCAAACCGCGTTCTGTAGCGATGCGAACATCTTCGTCTGCTCCTTTCGAAGCACCTTCTAAACGAAGAACAGCATCGCACTTTAAAAGTAAGCGATGTGCTACTGGATAAAGAATTTCTTCATAAGCCGTATCACCTGGTTTTTTTGAACCCGCTAAATGTAAAAGTGGAACAGCAATCCACTCTCCAATCATAGGAATATGTCCTTTTCGGAAAAGTGGCAGCGCTACAGATTCTAATTTATCTAAATTTTGACGCATTAGTTTGGGATCATCGTTTGTTCCGCTTCTATACGGACTTGCAATAAGTATCATCATAAAATAAATTCTAAAATTTAAATTTGCGCTATCAATTTTGCTTTAATCTTTTCAAACTCTTCATCCGAAAGTATGCCTGATTGATGCAATTCGCTCATGCGTTTTAACTGATTAACAACGTCCACTTTCTCAACTTCGGCAGTGTCTTTAAATTTTTCAAGATCCTCTTTCGAAACTTCTTTAACTTCTTTCTTAGCAGAGCGCAAATCTAAATTATCTAAAGTGCCGCCTTTTTCTAAATGACGAACGATGATATGCCCCATCGAATAAGTTGAAATACTTGCCATAACGGGCATCGTTAATTCACCTATAATTGTACCCACACCTGGAATAGCTTTAATTAAACTCGCACCAAGTCGCGCAATACTACCACCTACTAAAGAAGTGATAATATTTTTCCCCAGAGATTCCATAAAACTAATATTGTAAAGCCCCGCGATTTGGCGCAACATATCGAGTTGAACGGCACCCACAGCTGCAATATCGGCACCCGGAATAGGTATCAACGCAGCTGATGCAGCATAGCCAATATGTAAACGAATGATTTGTTCTGCGCGATCCCTTTTATTTTGATCCATTATTTTTTTATTTCAAAGGTAAGCACTAAGCAATCAACAATCTAAATTTTCCGACAAACAGCTCTTTTTAATCGGCAAAGAGCAAAAAGCAAAATGCAAAATTGTGATTATTTGTCTTTTGCATTTTGCTCTTTGCTTTTTAGTTCCTTTTATTCATTTTCACAAACAATTTATACATTCCCCAATAAAACAGATAAAACACAATACCGAGGATGGCGAGGTATTTCAAGAGTTTAAAAAAAACGAAGAGTTTATTTTCCATGATGAAATGAATTTAGGAATTATTTAGCTAAAGCTAAATCGAAGATAGATTTCCCGCAGAGATACGTAGAAACAGACGCAGAAAACCGCAAAAACACAATATTTTTCTCATTTCTGCCGTTTTCTGCGAAAATTTCTGCTAATTTCTGCGGGAAACTTTTAGAATCTAAAAGTAGCAGAAAGTGCAGGTAAAATAGGTAATTGATCGACGCGTTTATAACTCACGCGGTCGAAATAGAAAATGTTATTACGATTGTAAGCGTTAGTAACAGAAGCTACAATATCTAAACCTGCCGACTTAGTGAACTTGAAATTTCTTCTTATCGAAACATCTAAACGATGAAAATCAGGTAATCTGCCACCGTTTTTAGTAGAAGAATAAATAATTCCTTGATTGGGATTGCCACGTAATACATCTGTGTTTACACCATTCGAGAGTGGGAAGTTAGTATAAAAACCTTGCGTTAAAGTGAATGGAAATCCAGAACCATAATTCCAACGGGCTGAAAAATTCCATTCATTGTGTTCACCTGCGGCGTAGTTTAAAACGACATTTATGGAATTGCGCCTATCAAAATTAGTAGGATAAGTTTGTGTGCCATCGAACCGACTGACATAAGCCAACGAATAATTGGTGTTTATGTCCCAATGAGCCGATTTGTAAATGAGTGAAAATTCTGCCCCGTGTGCATCGCCTGTTTCAGCAATATAATTTGCTTCCGTATTTTTTGATTTTGAACTGTTAATATCAATGAGTTGATTGTAGTTTTTATAATAACCTTCAACATTCATTGAAAGATTAGAATTTAAATCGGCTTCAAACCCACCTATAAATTGGGTCGATTTTTGTAAACGCGTATCAACGGCTTGATTTGTGCCTGGTTTATTAAAACTTTCTTCTGGACCTGTTAAATAGCCCACAAACAAATTGACAATATCGTTCGAATTGACAGTCGAAATCAAATTTTGAGAATATAAACCCCCTGAAAGTTTCAATCTAAAATTATCACTCGCGTTGAATTTGAATGCTAATCGTGGCTCAAAAGTCGTTTCACTCAAAGCAGTGTAACTTTGCAAACGCAACCCTGGCTCAATAACTAATCTGCCTTTATGGTATAAATATTTCACATAACCTGCTAATTCGTTGGTGTTATTGCTTTGCGTGAATAAAAAACCCAGAGGGTTTTTAAAAGAAAGTTCTGTTCCAATGGCGTTATATTCTGCGCCATATTTCAGTTCGCTGTTATTACCAAAAACAGTAAAATCGAGTTTAGCCGTAAAATTGCTGAGTGCATTTGTGCGTGGGTATGGTGCAGCTTCTTTTAAACTTAAATTATAATTTGAATAGGTGACAGCACCATCAATAATCATATTAAGCGTTGATGGAATCAAAGTGAAATTTGTGCCGAAGCCATTGTTTTTCCAACTCAGAGTAGCAATATTTGGATAATTAACACCATCACTAAAATTGAAACCGAAAATGTTTAATTTGCTACCACCTTTAGCTACAAGCGAAAGTTTTCCATATAAATCATCGTAAGCGAAGGGTAAATTTGTTGCGCTATCTTTTAGGGCATATTTATAAAAATTTTGAGAAGTTTGTGGCAGCAGTGAATGTTTAGCGGTTACCAAAAAAGAAATGGCGGTATTTCCATCCTCTCTCAATTTTAATAGCGGACCTTCTAAAACGGCTTTAGCTTGAAATGGTGAAGCACTCACCAGCCCAGAATAATTCGTTTTGTTTCCTTCACGCATTTTTACATCGATAACTGAAGAAATTCTTCCACCGTATTGAGAATTAAATCCGCCTGTAAAAACATCTACAGAGCGAACCGCTTCTGTTTCAAACACCGAGAAAAAACCGATGGAGTGGAATGGATTATAAATCGGCATACCATCGAGTAAAATTCTATTTTCTACTGGCGAACCACCGCGAATATAAATTTGCCCTCCTTGGTCTCCTGAACTGATTATACCCGGAAGCGTCGTTAAATACTGCGCAATATCGGGTTCGCCACCAACCGAAGGTAGATTTTTAATTTGCTGCGGTGTAATAGTTATTTGTGATACCAATGGATTGATGCGCCTCAATTCTTTTTTACCGGAAATCTCTACGGTTTGAAGCGTTTTATCGTCTTCAATTAGAAAAAAAGTTTTATTGAAAATTGTAGATGCTGAAATTGTGATTTTAGTATCTAAGTTCTCAAACCCGACCAAACTCATTTTTAAATTATAATCACCCGCAGGGACATCAGAAATTTGGAAAAAACCATTGATATCCGATGTAGTACCGTTTTTCAGCTCATCAATATAAATGGTTGCATACGCTAATGGCTGACCATCTTTTTTATTTAAAACAGTACCACGAATAATACTTGATGCGCTTTGGGCTATGAGCTGTGAGCTAAGAGCCATCGAAAAGAATAGAAAAAAGAGTAAAAGTTTATTTTTCATGAAGCAACATAGTTGTTTGTTGACAGTTATTAGTTGACAGTTGACAGTACCTCATATACTGTCAACTGTCAACTGCCAACCGTCAACTATAATTAAACAAAATCAACATCAACATCGTAAGGAAATTCCATCAAATACTCAATGGCTTTATCAATATCGTAATTTTCAAAAACCATTAAATACATGCGTTGAATAATTGGTAAATGCAGACGATACCCCCTCGACAATTTATAAGTGATTCGCAGCGTGCGTATGCCTTCCGCAATTTCTTTTTCGGAAGCTATAATATCGTCTAATTTTTCACCTTTTGCTAAGCGCACACCAAATTTATAATTTCTACTGTCTGTACTTGTGGCGGTTGCGACTAAATCGCCAATACCTGCTGTACCTAAAAAAGCTTTATTCGATGCACCAAATTTACTGCCCAGCGCAATCATTTCTGGCAAACCGCGCGAAATAAGCATAGCTTGTAAATTTCTGCCTAATTTTTTACCGCCTAATATGCCAGAACCGAGTGCTATAATATTTTTCAAAGCACCAGCTAATTCGACGCCTAAAATTTCGTAAGAACCAAATACATGAAAACGTTTTGAACCTAACACCTTCTGACCTGCATCAATAACTTCATCAAATCGACTCGCAATAAGTGTTGCACCAGGTTGCTTTTCGATTAATTCTTTAGCTAAATTAGGTCCTGATAAACATCCGATTCGAATAACAGAAGTTTCTTCTGCAATAACTTCGCTCATTGTTCTAACATTAGCGCGTGTGCATTGCCGTATTTTTGGCAATTCTTCATCCGTAATGCCAACCAAATCTAACCCTTTAGTTCCATGAATTATTAAATGGTGCGGTTTTAAATAAGGTGCAAAAATTTTGATAGTTTCTCTGAAAAAACCAGAAGGCACCATCGGCATAATGAGGTGACACTTTTCGCAAATTTCTTGGGCGTCAGTTGTAGCTTTAACATTTTCACCTAAAGGAATGCCATTGTGAATGTGAGTAGAATTTATTTTTTGCGCAGTCTCTTGATTGCGTGAATAAATCAACACATCCGTATTTTCTTGCAATAAAAGCGTAATTGCTATCCCAAAACTCCCCGAACCAATGACTCCAACAGGCATATAATAGTTGTTATTTGATAGTTGTTCGTTGTTCGTTGTTCGTTGATAGTTGGAATTTACCAACAACTATCAACGAACAACGAACAACTATCAACTAACTTGGCACAAATTAAATAAAATAAGAACTAATCTCTCACAGAAAGAACGTGATTTTTTTATTTTAAACACGAACACCCGCATTTTGGATTACTAATTTAGGTTTAGAGGCTCTTATACTTACTTACATTTTACTTGAAAATATTTTTTTACTTAGTTTGGGTAAATTTAATCCATTTAAATGTCTTTAGTTTGTAAGAATTTTCTTGCTAAAAAATTGAAAATATCAGAATCGCTTTTAAATTTGCCTTAAAGCATGGTTTTGCATGAAATTACTCCAGATTTGTAAAAAATTTCCATTCCCTGTTAAGGATGGAGACTCAATAGCTGTTACTAATTTGGGTAAAGCTTACAGTCAATTAGGTGTTGAAGTGACACTACTTGCTATGAACACAAGCAAGCATCCTGTAGATGTTAATGCACTCCCTAAAAATTACGCGCAAGGATATAAAGCGGTTCACTTTGTAAAAGTGAATAATAATCTTTCGATTAATGCAGCTTTTATAAATTTATTTGAAACGATACCGTATCATGTTACCCGATTTATCAACAGCGACTACCGTAAAAGACTCATAGAAATCTTAGCTTCCGAGCATTTCGATGTCATTCATGTTGAATCTATTTTTTTAGCACCTTATATCGAAACTATTCGACAGCATTCGAAGGCAATTGTTCTTTTAAGATTGCAAAATGTTGAACATGAAATTTGGAAACGCGTAGCCGACCTAACTGATTTCCCGTTAAAACGTTGGTATCTAAATTTCCTGAATAAAAAACTACGTCGCTTTGAAATTGGAAGTATTAGCCAATGCGATATACTTTTACCCATAACAAACCGCGATTTGCGCATTTTTAGATTATTAGGCTACAAAGGGCAAGCGATTGCGATACCTGTTGGTTTAGATGCTTCTAAATATGTAATTGATACTGAAGCCAAAACTCAAAAAATTTCAATAGGTTTTATTGGTTCACTCGATTGGATTCCGAACCAAGAAGGGTTAAAATGGTTTCTCGAAAATGTTTGGCGGAATTACGATAAAAACGTTGAATTACACGTTGCAGGAAGAAATCCGCCCGATTGGATTAAAAATTTACGCATGAAAAATCTTATTTTTCATGGCGAAATAAATGATGCCAGTGCCTTTATGTTGCAACACCCAATTGCTTTAGTGCCGTTGTTTAGTGGTAGCGGTATTCGTGTTAAAATTTTAGAAGCCATGATGCTTGGTAGGGTAGTGCTCACAACTACGATGGGTTTAGAAGGTATTCATGCCACTGATGGAGAAGATGTTTTGGTGGCGAATACGGAATACGATTTTCAATCAAAAATTGATTTATGTATCAAAAATCCGAAACTTGTACATCAAATTGGAAGAAATGCACGCAAATTGATTGAAAACGATTTTGACACTTTAAAAATATCTTCTGAAATTTTAAAAGCGATTGAAATGTTCAAAATAGAAGAAACTAAAAAAATTAAAACTCCTTGATTTTAACAACTGAAATTATTTTAATTTTTTGTGTTTTATGTTTGCTGCATACATATCTCATTTACCCGATTACGCTCAAATTTTTAAGTAGAAACAAGACAAATAACTCTAATTGCTTCAATCCAAACGATGCAGATTTGCCGTTTGTTTTTGTCATTATGTCGGTTTTTAACGAGGAGAGTATAATAACTACAAAATTAGATTCTCTTCTTATTTCTGACTATCCACAAAATAAATTACATATTCTGATAGGCTCAGATGCTTCAACAGATTCAACGGATGACATCATTATTGATTTTATAAAAGATAAACCTGCTTTTAGCTTTTACCGTTTCAACGAGCGCAGAGGTAAACCTTCTGTTGTTAACAATTTAGCAAAATTGGCTACCGAGAAAAAAACAGCAACCTCGTTAATAGACTATTCTTCAGCAATTTTTATTTTAACCGATGCAAGTGTCATTCTCACAGCATCAACTATTTTTAATTTAGTAAAGCATTTTAGAAATCCAGATATAGCCCTCGTTGATAGCAACCAAATAGCAAAGTTGCCTTTTGGAAAAGAAGGGGTTGCAGAAGCAGAAAAAACCTATATTGGAGCTGAGGTCATTTTAAAACATAGAGAAGGTCTGCTCAATTATAATATGCTTGGACCTTTGGGAGGTTGTTATGCTTTGCATTCAGATTTTTTTTCAGAAATTCCTGAGAACAGATTGGTTGACGATTTTTATTTGACAATGCGCGTTTTAGAAAAAAATGGAGGATCAATTAATGACCTAAATGCTATATGTTACGAACCTTTGCCTTCGAATATAAACGTTGAATATAAAAGAAAGCGCCGTATTTCGACTGGAAATTTTCAGAATTTGAAAAATTTCTCTCACTTTTTATGGGTGTTTAATATAAGATCCTATATTTTTTGGTCGCACAAAGTTTTACGATGGTTAGGTCCTTTTTTTTTACTCGGCATTTTTTTAAGTACGCTTGGGTTAAATTTTATAGCTCATGGTATAGAATTTCGAGTATTGTTTTTTGTAGAGGTAATTTGTTTCTTTTTTATCCCATTACTCGAATTAAATTTATCAAAATTGGGTGTTCATTCAAAATACTTACGTGCTTGGCGCTATCTTATTTTGATGAATGTGGCATTGTTTGAAGGTTTCATTAATTTTTTAGGCGGGGTGAAAACTGGAATTTGGCAACCAACACCGCGTAATTAGCTATGAGCTATAAGTTACTCTTGTTTAACAACTCAAAGCTCATAGCCAAATAAGTAACTTAGCTTTACCTCATTTCGTTCAATATCTTATTTTATTTATGAAAATTGTTTTTGTCTCGCAGTGGTTTTCAGAAAAAATGGGATACATCGAAAATTGTTTGCCTTTTTCGATGGCAAAAAATGGAAGCGAAGTTCATTTGGTTACATCTACTGCGCAAGTATATTTTTATCAAAAACATTTTAGAGAAAGTTACGGCACTTATTTGGGCGAGCCAATTGTAAATAAAGGAACTTATTTACTCGATGGCGTTACAATCCATCGACTACCTTTTTGGCATAGAAAAAATATCATTTACATAAGAGGATTAAAGAAAATAATTTCAGATATTCAACCCGACATTGTTCATGCCTTAGATTTCGAATCGGTTGATACACTGCGCTTAGCTTTTTATAAAAATAAAATTCATTTTAAACTTTTTACTGCACAACATGCGGGTTATTCTGTCTATCCTGTAGCACGCAATTGGGATAAACTCAATTGGTTTATTAAAAAAGGTTGGTATTTTTTTAAAATCTTACCAGGTCAGTACATTTCAAAACAAATGGAAGCCTGTTTTTGTGTAACAACTGATGCCGCAGAAGTAGGTGAGAAGTTTATGGGCATTGATGCACAGAAAATCCAAATTACAACCTTGGGTGTCAACACAGATTTATTTAAACCTATCTCGATTGAAATTAAAAAAGAACAACGCAAGAATTTAGGATTTAATGACGATACTTTTTTGTGTATTTATTCAGGCAGATTTACTGAAGTAAAACAACCTTTGGTTATCGCACAAGCCATTGCAAAACTCAAATTGGAAGGTGTAAATATTGATTGTTTGTTTATTGGAGCTGGTGAACAAAGCGAAAGTATTCAAAAATTAGGTTTTAAAGTGATTCCTTTGCAGCCGTACCATTTATTGCCCAATTTGTATGGGTGTGCAGATTGTGCGGTTTGGGCGGGTGAAGAATCGACGAGTCAATTAGATTGTGTAGCTTCAGGCTTAAATTTAGTTTTAACTGCCAAAATTACGGCTTACGATTTAACAAGTTCTGAACAATTGCGTTCCGATAATTTGTATCGTCCTCGAATAGTTACTCGGTTTTTTAAACATACTGATGTATCCGATTTAGCTGAAAATTTAAGGTTTTTAGCCTATTCAAAAGAATTCTGTGCGAGCGAAAGGGAAAAAGGATTGCATGAAATCCAAACAAAATACAGTTGGGATTTTATTGCGTCCCAACGATTGAAAGATTATTACAATGCAGTAGGCGATAACTCATCACTCACCACTCATCACTGTTAAAATGTCTTTAAATTTTAAAAAAGTTTTGGTTTTGGCACCGCATACCGATGATGGCGAATTTGGTTGTGGTGGAACAATTGCGCAGTTGGTAAAATCGGGCTTAGAAGTTTACTATGTCGCTTTTTCTGCTTGCGAACAGTCTGTACAACCACAATTTCCGAGAGATATTTTAATCACTGAAGTGAAGGAAGCGACTAAAATTTTAGGAATTAAATCCGAAAATCTCAAGCTTTTTAAATACGACGTTAGAACTTTTAGCTATAATCGACAACTCATTCTGGAAGATATTCTTCAACTTAAAAAAGAAATTGACCCAGACTTAATTTTTGTTCCATCTTTACAGGATATTCATCAAGATCATGCTACAATAGCTTTGGAAGCCGTTAGAGCTTTTAAATTTTCGACCATCTTATGTTATGAATTGCCGTGGAATAATTTTAATTTCGCCACTACTTGTTTTGTAAAGTTGGATGAAGAGTTTATAAATACTAAAATAGAAGCTTTGAAAAAATACCAATCTCAAGCGCATAGAAGTTATGCTAACGAAGAATTTATCAGGGCTTTAGCGCGGACTCGTGGCGTTCAGATTAATACAAAATATGCAGAAGTATTTGAAGTCATTCGATGGATTAATTAGTCAATCATGGTCAAGCTTTTAGAAATTATTGAAACGATAAAGCCAAAAGAGATTGTTGGTGAAATAGAAGGTCGTATGGTTTCAACAGCTTCTGATTTAAAAACGCAAAATATTTCAGATGAAGTTATTATGTGGGTTTCCGAAAAAAACCAAACTCAACTCGAGGAAATCAAACATGGTGTAATTTTATGCAGCGCTATTTCAGAGGAAAGTAAGAAACCAAATTGCATTTATTTAATTTGTGAAAATCCCAGATTAGCGTTTCAAAGTGTATTATCTGCTTTCTTTTTACCAAAACGTGATATTGGAATTTCTAAAACGGCATTCATCAGCGAAAGTTCAACAATTGGCGCCAATGCTTTTATTGGTCAAAACGTAGTTATTGAATCGAATTGTTTTATTGGCGATAATGTCAGTATTAATCACAATACTGTCATTCAAAAGAACACTTTGATTGGTAATAATGTAAAAATTGGTTGTAATTGTGTGATTGGTGGTGAAGGTTTTGGTTTTGAAAAAGATGAATCGGGAACTTTTGTTAGCATTCCACATTTAGGGAATGTCATTTTGGGAGACGATGTTGAAATAGGTAATAATGTGTGCATTGATCGCGCCATTTTAGGTAGCACTAAGCTTGAAAAAAACGTCAAATTAGATAATTTAGTCCATATTGCACACGGAGTTCATGTTGGAGAAAATACTTTAATTATTGCTAACGCCACAATTTGTGGCAGCGTTACCATTGGTAAAAATTGTTGGATCGCCCCTTCGGCTACGGTTTTAAACAAAAAATCGATTGGTGATAATGTCATGGTGGGTCTCGCAGCTTTGGTTATGACTAATATACCTGATAATACAACTGTTATGGGAAGTCCTGCTGATGAATTAGAAGATTATAAAAGAAAACAGTTTTTGTTAAAAAAAATGATCAGAAAATAGTTGACAGTTGACAGTTGATAGTTGACAGTTGTTTGTCACTCTTAAACTGTCAACTGTCAACTGTCAACTGTCAACTGTCAACTAACAACTATTCATGGATTTTTACATCTATCGCAATTTCACGGTTGAAAATCTTTTTAAAAAATTCAACGCACAATACAGCGGTTATGGCGATATTTCGGAAAAGCCAAATGCTAAAACTTATATTTGGTTTTATTTGCCTCCAATAAAAAATAACCATCAAGAATTATTAGTTGAAATCACTGATTTTCAGAATAAGTTTAAATTGTTTTTTTCATCCATCCAAAATAGAACAGTTATTGCTTTTACAGCAGAAATTTTATTTTCTATCCCCTTTGAAAACAGTAATGTCAATGTCCTAAGTGCTGTTGAATCTTATAATGCCATGTTATACGAAACAGCAAAAACTCAAAATCATTTAAAAATTATTAATTTTTCAGATTTTGTAAGCCAAACGCCCATTCCTGTTTTAGATTGGAAATATTATTACATTTCGCAATCGCTCATTACGCCAAAACTCAATTCAAATTTTCACGAATGGTTTTCAAAAAAATTGGAAGCTATTCAAGGCAAACGAAAAAAATGTTTGGTGCTTGATTGTGATGATACACTTTGGGGTGGTATTTTAGGTGAAGATGGCATTGAAGGTATCCAAATTGGTGATACTTGTCCAGGTTTTGCTTTTAGAGATTTTCAAGAAGCGATTTTAGAAGCGGTTAATCATGGTGTAATTTTAGCTATTTGTAGTAAAAATAATGAATCAGATCTTTTAGAAGTTTGGGAAAAACATCCAAATATGCTCATTAGACAGAATCATATTTCAACGTATCGAATTAATTGGAACGATAAAGTTACAAACATTCAAGAAATTGCTGATGAATTGAATATTGGATTAGACAGCATGGTTTTTATTGACGATAATCCAGCTGAGAGAATGCTTGTTCAACAAACTTTATCAGCAGTTGCAGTTCCTGATTTCCCTGAACATCCATATCAACTGAGTTCATTTTTTAAATCAGTTTATGAAAAGTATTTTCAGGTTTATAAATTAACCGATGAAGATAAATCGAAAACGCAGCAATACGTAGCAAATGCTGAGCGGAGTGTTTTAAAAAGGAACTTTACGGATATTGATGCTTATTTAGAAAGTCTTGAAATGGAACTTACTGTGCGGTTTGCAGATAAGTTTGCCATTTCGCGTATTGCACAGATGACGCAGAAAACAAATCAATTTAATTTAACATCAATTCGATATTATGAAAATGAACTCCAAGATTTAATCAACAATAACAACTTAGTGTTATGTCTTAGCGTAAAAGATAAATTTGGTGACAATGGTATAACAGTTGTTACTATTATTCGTTTAAATGGAAGTAATGCTACAATTGATAATTTCTTACTAAGTTGTCGTATCCTTGGTCGTGGCATTGAATCGGCTTTTATGAATTATTTATTGAACGATTTGAAACATAGAGGAATTTCGAAAGTTTTTTCTAAATACATACCGACTAAAAAGAATAAGCTGACGGAAAATTTTTACGAAAAAAATGGGTTTGTACTCATAAATACAGAATCGGATGGGATAAAAAATTACGAAATTGAGTTAAAAGAATATAGACAAATTAAAAATTATTACAGGTTTATTTGAATAATGTCTGAATCAGGATTTGCAAGATTTAAGGATTTACAGGATTGTAGAAATTTTTAATCATAATCCTGAAAATTTTAAAATCCTGTAAATCCTGATTCAGACAAAAATACAAAACGACGAAAAATGACAAAGCAAAAGATAAAAGAAATTATGGCTTCTGTTTTTGAACTCGATGTAAAAAATATTCCAGACAATGCTTCTCAAAAAAACTTAGAAGCATGGGATTCTTTGCAGCATTTAAACTTAGCAGTCGAATTAGAAGAAGTCTTCAATGTAGAATTCACACCAAACGAAATTTCGCACATGACATCCTTAGAGGCAATTCTAAATATTGTTGAAATGAAAATGTAAAAAAATAATGGTTAATGAAATAATGGTTAATGGTTAATTTTTTCCATTAACCATTAACCATTAACCATTAACCATTAACCATTAACCATTAACCATTAACCATTAACCATTAACCATTAACCATTAACCATTAACCA
>JAYWBA010000030.1:0-7047 GCA_043781915.1 Saprospiraceae bacterium | reverse complement strand
ACTATCAATTTGCTGTTTAGAAATCCCCAATTAATTGTAATATTCGTAGAGTGAATTAACAAATTATTATTTTATAGATAAAGATTTAAAATTTAACACTTTTGTATATTAATTTAATTGATTTTAACTCAAATTGATTTATTTTAAATAATTGATTTTAAATGGGTTAAATCATATTCTTAGAATTTTTTTTTTAAGTGTATTAAAACTTTTTAAATTCAAACTTTTTCCACTCTAATTTCGATATGCAAATATAAAATAAAAATGAAGTGCAATATTTACATTTCGTTTAGGAATTTAAATAAAAAAATACGCATCAAAACAGAATAAAATATTGTTATCGAATTTTAAAAGTTGTAACTAAAAAAATAGTAAAATCCCTTTGGAAAATGATTAAAAATTAAGTTTTTTACTTTATTTTGAAGTATTTATTTAGTTTTTTATTTAGTTGATGTTTTACACCATTACATTTAAGGCTAAAAATTAAATCTTTTAATTTATTTTTTTGCATTTTTTTGATCAAAAACTAAGCTGGTTTTAACTTTTTTAGATAAATCTTCGGTAAGCGCTGAGCAACCTTTCAGGCAAATCATCTTGGCAAGCCATCAAATAATCGTTATAACTGCAAGGAATTAATTTATGTCGCTCCGTCTTTTTTCTCGATTTAAGCGGTACTTCCATCCACCATCTTCCCGATTTATTGCTGCGCCAAAAAGTGACTTGATCGGAAAAAGCAGTTACATCGACAACATATTGGGTGAGTTGATTGTGAGCAGCACTGATTGGGTAATCCTGTTTTCTAAGGATGAATCCTTCTATAAAATACCACAATATTTGAGCGATTCCTTGAGCAGATAATTCATTGCCTATTTTTTCTGCATCAAATCCGAGCATCGAGAAGCATTGCAGCTTATCGCTCATACCCGCATAACGCGCCAACTGACTTGCTTCTTCAATAGTAAATCCGCTCGGTGAAAGCGATTTTTGAGCAGGCGCTTCAATATATTTTAAGGCTGAAAGATGAAAACTGACGATATCAGCATCACGCAAAACAGGTTCAGTCTCTTCTAAATTATGTCGCGTTTTGCCAAGTCGTAGTAATTCGTAATTTTTTTTCTCAAAAAAATCGTTTATATTTTCGCTGTGATAGTGCGATTGGAAACCAACTATGCTACAGTGAAAAATTTTATTTTCTACTAAAATTTGCTCCCAAACCTTTTCTTTATTCGGTTCGGTAGGTAATTCTACTTTCGAATCAACAACACAAACATTAACGGTTTTGCGCGCCGATTTAAAAAAACTTACACAAGTTTTCAAATGTGCTGTATTACTGCCTAAAAGAAGCAAAGTTGTATCCCCCTGTATAATATCATTTAAAAAAGGTGCTACAAAACCTGCATCAGTTTTGCGCATATTGCCTAAATCGTAAACATTATTAGGCGAAATGTTATTACCTAAATTATAAAGCGCCAATCGGATAGCATCAGCTTCCACAGCATCTAATCCGATAATGGCAATGCAGTTATCTGTAAGTTGTGGTATAAAATCGGGTGTATGAAATATAATGTGCTTACCCAGTTGATGAATATTCAAATTTCTAACGTGTTCTACTATAGAATCATCAACAAAATTGAGCCAGTGGTTTAACATAAATCAATAGAGAGTTTGACCAAGATTTGCAAGATTACAAGATTTACAGGATTATTTTTTAAGAATTCGCGTAAACACGGGTTAATTGAATTAAATCTTGACCAAATCATGTAATTTTGTAAATATTAGTCAATCATCCCGTTAATCTTGAAATCTTGTAAATCTTGGTCAAAGATATGAAACATTTTATTGCCTTTTTATTTTTTGCGTTTTTCACGTGTACTTCAGTATGGGCAACACATAACCGTGCGGGGGAAATCAATTTAGAACAAATTGGTACTTTGGCTTTACGTGCAACTATTACAACTTATACAAAGGCAAGCTCACCCGTTGATAGGCAAGATTTGATTATCAACTGGGGCGATGGCTCAAGCGACACATTACCAAGGTCGAATGGAGCTGGTAATAAGGGTGAAATTTTGCCGAATGATATTCGCAAAAATATTTACATCGGCACGCATACTTTTCCAGGTAGAGGTACTTATCAGATTGGTATGATTGACCCTCAGCGCAATGGTGGTATTCTGAATGTGAATTATCCTAATTCCGACGGAGTACCATTCTATATTCAAACGACTTATACTTTTTTGAATGTAAATTTTCAAGGTTTTAATAGCACGCCTTTATTATTACAACCGCCGGTTGATAAAGGTTGTGTAGGAAAAGTTTTCGTACATTCTATCAATGCCTACGATCCTGATGGCGATAGTGTAGCTTACCGTTTAGTTACACCATTGCAAAGTCAAGGAACCGTAGTACCTCAATATTTTTTCCCAGATCAAATTACACCTGGACCGAATAATAAAATTTCATTGAACGAAGTGACGGGTGAATTTCGATGGACTTCACCGCAAAGAGAGGGTGAATACAACGTTTCATTTCAAGTTATTAGTTTTCGGGGTGGTGTGGCTATTGATACCACTATTCGCGATATGCAAGTGGTGATTAATAAATGTGAAAACAATCCACCTAAACTTACAACAATTGAAAAAATATGTGTTGTAGCGGGCGATAAAATTATTATTCCTGTTCGAGCAACTGATATAGATTCTGGTCAAAAAATAAACTTAACAGCTTTAGGCGGACCCTTTGTAGTTAAAAAAAGCCCCGCTGTTTTTGCAGGTAAACCTTTCATAAAGCAACCTGCTTTAGATACTTTTATATGGCAAACCACTTGCGAGCACATTCAGCAGTATCCTTATACAGTTGTTTTTAAAACATCAGATAATTATATAAACGATTCAACAGGTTTAGTAGATTTAAAAACATTGCAAATAAAAGTCTGTGGTCCACCGCCCCAAGATGCACGAGCTATTGCGGATAATAATCGGACAATTGTTTCTTGGATAAAACCATACACCTGCGAAAACGCAGATAATAAATATTTTTATGCTTTTGCCGTTTGGCGACGCGAAAATAGTAGCCAATTTATTCCTGATACTTGCTCACCATCTATGGAAAATAAAGGCTATACGCGTCTGATTTTTGATACAACTTTCACTGTTTCAAATGCGCGATATACGTATTTTGATACGAATATTGAACGCGGAAAAACGTACTGCTATCGAATAACAGGTTATTTTGCAAAACGCACAGTGGGTGGTAATCCATTCAATTTAGTTGAAAGTCTGCCGAGTAATGAAGCATGTGTTCAACTTCAACGCGATTTACCTTTAATGTTAAAAGCGAGTGTAACTCAAACAAATACTGCTACTGGTTCAGTAGATGTTAAATGGACGAAACCTATTACAGTTGACTTGGATACAATAAAGCATCCTGGAGCGTACAAATATATTCTACAACGTAGCCTGGGCATCGGGACTTCAACTTTTCAAGATATTAATTCATCGAGTTCTGTTTTTTTTGCAAATTTGAACGATACGTCATTTACTGATACAAAACTCAATACGCAAGCAAACGGTTATACTTATCGCGTTGGATTTTATTATAAAAGCGATTCTCTTTTAGGTTACACTTCGATTGCATCAACCCATTATTTAAGTATTGCTTCAAGTGACAGAGTTAATAATTTGAGCTGGCAAAAACAGGTGCCTTGGACAGATTACAGCTATACTATTTTCAGACAAAATAAAACAAATAATTCTTTCGATTCCATTGGTGTTACAGCCAATACAAGTTTTGCTGACACGGCTGTTCTGAATAAAATAAATTACTGCTATTTTATACGTGCTTCTGGCACGTATGGCATTGCAGGAGTTACAACACCGCTCATTAATGATTCAGAAATTGCCTGCGGCACACCCATTGATACAGTTGCACCATGCGCAACAATTTTAAAAGCATGCAATCAATGCGATTCAATTTGTGCTTTAAAAACAGAAAGTAGCCTCATTAGCTGGCGAAATCCTACGAGTTTGTGTGGCACCCGCGATGTAGCTGGTTATACTTTGTATTTTAGTAATACAAAAACAGGCGCCTTTGATGTTTTAGCGACAATGAATTCTCCGCGCGATACGCAATATATTCATGTCCGTAATGATGGTAATGCAGCAGGTTGCTATTATGTAACTACAACTGATTCGGTGGGTAATCAGAGTAAAGCATCGAATACAGTTTGTATTGATAATTGTCCAGCCTATATATTACCCAATGCTTTTACACCCAATGACGATAAACAAAACGACGTTTTCAAAGCGACAACGATTAAATTTATTAGCAGTATTAATTTAAAAATATTTAATAGATGGGGTGATATTATTTTCGAATCTGCCGACCCTAAATTTAACTGGGATGGAAAAAACAAAAATGGTACTGATGTTGCAGAGGGAACTTATTTTTATACATGCAATGTAATAGAAAACCGTGTTAATGGACCAACACCTACAGCAACACCTTTAAGCGGGTATATTGAATTAAGAAGAAAATAAATACCGAGTTAAAGGCGAGGTGAAATTTGACTTGGGTTCAAATCACACTAAACAGGTTTTACCAATAATCCCTGATAACTTTGCGTCGAAAAAATTAAAAATGCTAAGTCTAAGTCAGAAAGCCAAGCTATTTGCTGCGAAAACCTATTTTAATGCTTTGAGTTATTTAAACGCCGAGAAAGCAGGAGAGAAATCGTACAAATTATTTGCTAAGCCTCGAAAAGGAGCAATTACTGCTGAACAAGAAATTTTTTTGGCAACTTCTGAACGTAGCTCGTTGGAATATGACGGACACATAATACCTATTTATTGCTGGAAAAATGAAAATCCGAATGCAAAATCAGTTTTATTAGCGCATGGTTGGGAAAGTAATGCAGCACGTTGGCAACCACTTTCGCCTCATTTAAAAAAGTTAGGAGTAACCATTTACGCTTTAGATGCTTTAGCACATGGTGCAGCTGCGCATGACGATAAAAATAAATATTTCAGCGCTGTTCAATACGGATTAAATCTGAGAGAAACTTTAAAACGCCTACAACCACATTATGTGATTGGTCATTCGGCAGGAGGCTATGCGGTAACGTACGCGTTAAGTAATCAGAAGTTCGATAACTTAGAGAAAGTCATTTTATTAGCACCTTCGAGCGATAGCCGAAGTTTTTTTAATTTATACCTCAATTATTTGAGCTATAATGACCGCGTAAAAAAAGCTTATTACAAGTACGTTGAAGATTTAGTCGGCGATTTAGAAAAACTAACGGGTCAATACTTAGCGAAAAATATTAAAATACCTGCACTCATCATTCATGATATTAACGACGATGTAGTATCCTCTAAACAAAGCGAACTTTTACACGCTGCTTGGAAGAATAGTACACTCCATTTAACCAATGGCATTGGACACCGAATGCGCGATGAAAAAATTTATGAAGAAATAATTAGATATTTGGTTTAAGTTTTGAGTCTTGTCTCAATTTTGAGAAAACTAAACAAATCGAATTTCAAAATAATTTCGGTAAGCATAACAAATTTAGTTACCTTTTTGCGATGCAACTCTACAAGGTTCTCTGACAATTTTAATGGAGTCTTAAAAAATTTTCAAAAAATTATGAAAATTGGCAGCAAATATTGACAATTTTTCTTCGTTTTTCCATGAAAAATTGAGAAAAAATTACTCGTTTAAATTTGCTCCATTAAAATTTTCTAAAAAAATTATGAAAATTGGTAGCAATTATGGGCAATTTTACTTCGTTTTTCTTTGAAAAAGAGCGAAAAAATTACTCGTTTAAATTTGCTCCATTAAAATTGTCAGAGAACCCTCTACAATTTAAACATAACAATCTTAGTTACCTTTTTGCAATGCAACTGCACAATCGAAACGTAACAAATTTAGTTGCCTTTTGCAGTGTGATTTAAAAAATAAATTAAAATTTTCATTGCCCAATTTGAAAAAGAAACTAAATCAATCTAATTTAGATGAATTAGGTTAAAGAAAGTTTAATTAGCTCAAAATTTAGTCACGTAATACAGCGTTAAACGTCTTAACTATTAAATCTTTAAAATTATATTCGTAATGAAGAAAATTGTTCTATTTGTTTCAGCCCTATTAATCTCACATTTCGCACAAGCGCAATTTGGCGATTTATTGAATAAAGCAAAAGAAAAAGTAAACAAAGTCAAAAATGGTGGCTTTGGTGCTTTATCGCAAGAAGAAGCTGGTAATGGTTTGAAAGAGGCTTTAAATATTGGAATAGGTGAAGCGACAAAATTTTTATCTACTAAAGATGGTTATTTCACAAGTCCATATAAAATTTTAATGCCGACCGAAGCTCAAAACGTGGTCAGCAAACTTAAAATGGTACCAGGTTTTGGCAATGTTGAAGCCGATTTAACGGAACGGATGAACCGGGCAGCCGAAGATGCAGCCACAAAAGCACAACCTATTTTTGTAGATGCTATTAAACAAATGTCGTTTGCCGATGCGATGAATATTTTAATTGGTTCAGATAATGCTGCTACACAGTATCTACAAAGAACAACCAATGCGGCACTATACGAACAGTTTAAACCTATTATTCAAGCCTCTTTAGACGCTGTTAATGCGCGTTCATTATGGAAAAGTGCTTCAACGGCTTACAATAATTTACCCTTCGTTACAAAAACAAATACCGATTTAGACGACCATGTTACTAAAATGGCTTTAGTGGGTATGTTTAGTCTGGTTGAAAAAAAGGAAAAAGCGATTCGTGGCGATGCGAGTTTGCGTACAAGCGACTTATTGAAAAAAGTGTTTGCAAAGCAGGATAAAAAAGGAAATTAATTTAGAAGGAATAAATGATAAGGAACAGGGAATAAGGAATTTTTTTTCTTTATTCCCTATTTTTTTCTAATTTCGCATATTCCTTTTTATTTATTCCTTAACTATGGTTTCAAAACGGACTTTTCTAAAAAAAATCGCGTACGCTGGAGCAGCATTTTCACTCATGCCATTCGAAGCACTTGAAAAATC
>JAYWBA010000029.1:0-7072 GCA_043781915.1 Saprospiraceae bacterium | reverse complement strand
GATTGAAAACATATTCCTGAATCTTAGCATCGCTACTGTGTTTCTGAATCATAAATCTTCTTTTTTATACGTTAGCAATAGGTTTTCTTTCAAAGCTTTTCGCGCCCGAAATAAATAATTTTTAAGTGTCCCTTCAGGCAAATGCGTTATCTGAGCGATTTCTGTGTAACTCATCGCCTCGTTATGATATAAAGTAATAAGCGTTTTGTAAATGGGAGAAAGCGCGTCAATGGCATTTTTCAAAATGTCGGAACGTTCGCCCTGAAAAATGAACTTTTCTGAATCAAATTCTTCTGATCTATTAATTTCAGTATTTTGAGTTTCAGATTTTGCTTGGTCGAATGAATCACCGACAAAAATAAGTTTCTTTTTCTCCAAAAAATTGAAACACGTATTGTATGCAATTTGTGCTACCCAAGTACTCAGTTTTGATTGGAATCGGAAATGCGGCAGATTGTTGTAAACCTTTAAATAAATATCCTGTGCCACATCTTTCCTATCTTCTGCATTGTTTATCGTTTTGAAAACAATTTGCGCTACTAAATTTTCAGTATTTTTAATAATAATGTCGAAAGTTTTAGAATCACCTCCTAAAACTTTTTCTACCAGAAATTTATCCGACAAATTATTTCGTCCCAAATCGTTCACGCCATTAGTTTTTCTTCACGTTGTATATTTGACAGGTTAGGTGTAGGAATGTTGCAAATGTCGGAACCATGATTATTATGATTTCTGGATTAAAAGATAGTGAATAAATAATTCAATCTACTTCTGAAAATTCCATAAATCCAATTAATCATGGTTCAGACAGAATAAAAATCAAAGTTTAGACAATTTTTGGACGAAGGCTTCGGAAAATTGAGTGGAAAGCGAATAAAAACTAAAATAATTTTAGTTAAAGTAATTAAAACGTTGTAGAAACGTTAAAAAAAGAGTATTTTTGGAGTCATTTTTCCATTAAAATAAAAGATAGCAGCCCCTTTTTTTAAAAAACAGATTTCTCTGTCATAAAGAAAGTTTTTTCATGCATTCTAGTGAGGATTGTTTAGGGGCTGCATTTTTATCTTTAATTATAATCATAACGTTTGGTGTTTTTAATCCGCTGCCTGAGGGTTAAAAAATAATTAATTTTTTTTTGAGCGCTTATTTTCAACTCGAATTGCATAATTTTTCAGAATCAAAATTTTCAGAATTAAAGAATTTTCAGAATCGGCTCAGCTACAATTCTGAAAATTCTTTAATTCTGAAAATTCTGATTAAATTTGCAACCTTATGGCAGCAGATAAATCGAAAAGGTTCAAGAGCGCTCAAATTGTGAATCGTAAAGCAGAACACGAATACAAATTTGTAAAAAAATACACAGCGGGTATGATGCTGAGCGGCACAGAAGTTAAAGCATTGCGCGAAGGCATGGCAAACATGAACGACGCTTTTTGCTATATGCAGAAGGGTGAAATGTTTGTGAAAAATATGTTCATTTCGGAGTACAGCAACGGCAATATTTATAACCACGATGCGCGCCGTTTGCGCAAACTTTTATTACGCGGGCAAGAACTCAAAGTTTTAGAGCGCAAACTCACTGAAAAAGGTTTAACTGTTGTGCCTTATAGAATATTTTTCTCAGAACGTGGTTTTGCAAAAATTGAAGTCTGTTTAGCCGAAGGTAAAAAACTCTACGATAAACGTGAAAGTATTAAAGAGCGCGAAAACAAACGCGAAATGGATAGGATAAAAAAAATAATTTAGAGCTTTAATCTTAAATGTGCAATTTGATTTATACTAATCAAAAACAAAATAGAGGAGTGCTTCGCTGCGCTCGCACTCCTCTAAGAAGAAAAATTTAATAAAAACCGAAGGTTTTTTAATTAAAAACGATAGTTTAAGAGCGGCTATCAACTGACAATTATAAGCTATCAACCAACTTTATGCCACAACTCTTAATCTGCTTATTCTTTTGCACCTTGTTTCTTAAATCTTCTGCGCAAGAAATATTCAACGATGGCAATCGCTATTTTTTTATTGGCATAAAAATGCCGATTCGTGCGGTTCGAGATGAATGTCATTCACCGCTGATTTATAGCGGGTTAGAGCCAACTCTCCGCGCAGGATTTATTACACGACGCACAAACGAATATTCGGAAATAGTTTTTGAATTGGGTTTTGGCGATCTCTCGCCGCGTGTAAAACCTGTGACGAATAAAATAATGTCGAGTGCCAATAGTTCTCATTTCGCTTTCAGAACACGGCACGCTTATATAGTAAACAACTACAGTGCTGGTGGCCAAAATACTTATCTCGGTGTTGATGCGACTTACACTTTCAACAGTCGCTTATATAATTTACCCAGTAATAATTTGTTTGGTTATAATTCTTCGTTTGCAATTTCAGCGTTTGGGGTTTTTCAAAACAATATCAGTAACAATTGGTTAGCTACTTACGATGCGCATATACCTCTCATCTCATTAATTCATCGCCCTGATTATATGGGTTTACCTGATTTTTCGGAAAGTAAAAGTATTTTTGGACGCATTTTTGGCAGCGGGAAAGTGGTAACACTCAATAAAAAATTAGAACTCAACCACCGATTAACTTTTACGAACAGTGCGAACGATCATCATCAGCGCGCTTTGAGCTACGAAAGTCAGTTCTTAATGCAATTTGTTTCAAAACCTTTGCACAGCACATTGGGAGGATTGGGTTATACGGAATTATTTAAATTGTAGAAATTAATTAGCGTGGCGTTTGAACCGAAAATTTAAAATCGTCGAAGAAACAAATTTGATCACTCTCCACATAAATATTGACCAAATGCGACGCCATATTTTTAGTAATAACTAAATCTAAAGCTAATCTTTTCCAACCTTTAGCATCTGTTTCTGAAAAATTATTTTTCAGAAGATAAACTTTATCTTCATTCGATGTTACCCAAAGTTTTCCACCTTCTCCAAAGCACCAAACTTCAGTCTTTAATGTATCGCCTTCTGTTAAATTCATAAGCCTAAATGTAGCACCATATTTAGCGTCGCTACTTGTTTTAGAAGAATGATTGCCCGACCGCGCTTTTTCGCTCGAGAAAGTGATTCCATTGGTAGCTATTATTTCTGGATTATTGGTTCTGAAACATAACTCGTTATAAACACCATCGAAATAAATTGTTTCGGCATCACAAATTACTTCTTTGAATTTTTTGGGAATGAAGTAATACCGATTATACAAGCATTTTATAGAACTCAGTAAAACGAAAACAATTGCACCCATTGAAAAATAGAGCAATAGTTTTTGATTGGAAGGTATAAAAACCGAACTCAAAAATACGATTGGTAATACTGTAATAAAATACCTCCCTTGCACGCCATAAGTGTGTGGATTACCCACTGGCACCCAAGAAATATATTGCGATAAATAGATTAAAAACATAACGAAAACACCAGTAAGAAGCATCAGAAACCGCTGCCAGAGTTTAATTTTTAAACGCGCCTGACAGTTTTCGTAGAGTAAACTGCAAAACAAAAGTAGATAACCCAAATAAATAGTGTTCTTAGGTATTCTCACATCTAACCAACCGAGCGTACCGATATATGAATCTTGAACAAGTTCATAAGTTTTAAGGAAACCTTCATAAACAACAGTAAATATTTTCTGCGGATTTTCTTTTAAAAATTCTATTTGTTTATTAAAATCAACGCCTGGGGCTAACTCTGAATTGCTAACATAAGTCGGATTATAAGCCGCATACGGAATATTAATTTTTGTAGCGTATTTTGAACCAACAAAAGCAAAAACAAACGGCACAAAAATGATTATAGTCATGATGCTATGTCCATTCAAAAATTTGATTTCCGAAAATTTTCTGACTGGAATTATTAAAACTAAAAGCACTAAGGGCGTATAAACATATTTAGCTGTGGCTAAACAAATTGCTACTAGTAATAGTGTGATTATATTTCTTTTCTCAATTATATTTTCACTGAAAGCAAAATTAAAAACAAAACCGATCCATAGAAACCCTAACATATTTGTTATCACGTCGGCACTCACAGACATGTTCATAAATGAACTCATGGGAAGTAAAGCCGAAAACGCAAAAAACCATTTAAATATCGGTAGCATTTTTATTACTTTATAAACAATAAAAAGCCATAAAAAAAGCATCGTAAGTCGAGTGAGCATTAAAATGAGAATAGGTCGAAAACCTAAAAATTTGAATATAGTAATCGACAGCGCTTGTGGTAAATATGATAAAGGCGTATATAAGGAAGTATTCGGAAAATCTACAAAAACGGGTGTAATATCGGTCAATTTTCGCCGAAGTTGTTCAGAAGTATTGCTAAAAGTAGTTCGAGAAAAAAAATTGAATCTTATATTTGAATTTAAATTGACAGCTTCAATGAGAGATCTTGGCATAAATCCACCCAAACGATTATCTTGTTCTGTTGCAAAAAAATGACCACTCGAAATATGCCATGCACGATAAAAATGATTAACTTCATCGGGCACCTGAAAAGGTGGCGTGAGTACTAAAAATAAAATTCCAGCTAAAAAGCCCACTACTAAAAAGAAAGAATGTGGTTTTTTAAGAGATAAAAATTTCATTTCATAATATAATTGTGAATGATTACAATTTGTATACTGAAGCGCTAAGGTACAAATTTGAAGTTGTTTTGTACATTAGCAGGCTTTTTGTTTTTCAAGGGTATTCGTTTAAGCAAATTTGTTGTAATTTTGGATCGCTAAATATTTATATCTGCTTAAAAGACACATGCAATTAAGGGTATTTAATTTTTTTAATACAAACAAAAATCAATTAATTGTAGTAATACTATCGTTTGCAGTATATTTATTTCGGTTTGGCATGAAACCACTCAATATTTTTGAGACCAATTGGATAAAAAATTTAGGTTCTGATTTTGGCAATGAGATAACAATTTGGTATTACTTTTTGCATAGCCCTTGGACGTTTCCATTTACTTTTATAGGTTACGATTATCCTACAATTGCTGGCGCTGGAATTTCGGGTTCAATTCCGATTATTTCCATCCCTTTAAAAGCCATTTACAGTATTTTTCACGTCAATTTCCAGCATTTAGGTTGGTGGTTTGCGCTGTGCTATGTATTGCAAGGTATTCTAGCTTATAAAATTTTAAACCAAAATTTTGAAAATAAATTAAAATTTAACCTTAATAGTATTTTAGCTTCTTTGTTTTTTGTGATGGCACCTACATTCATTTTTCGTTGGGGGCATATTGACATGAACGCGCATTTTCTAATTTTAACAGGTTTATACTATTATTTTAATACTGAAAAGACTACAGCTAATTGTTTGTTCTCTTGCATTTTTCTTTCACTCATTTCTGCGGCTGTTCAGCAATACTTATTGCTGATGGTTTTAGGAATAAGTTTTGCTGTTGGGCTTCAAAAATTAGCTTTAAAAAAAATCAATTTTTCTCAGTTCATTATTTTTCTGACTACGCTGTTAGCAGGTGTTTTTTTTGTTCTTTATGCTCTTGGAAATTTTATTCTACCAGCCACTGCGCTACAAAATGGCGGTTTCGGCGCATACTCAGCAAACTTGAATACTTTTTGGAATCCGCTCAATAATTCAAAAATTGTAAATGCTCAACCACTTGCTTTTAATGAGCAATACGAAGGTTTTGGTTATCTCGGCATCGGGTTTCTAATTCTTGCTGGAATTTCAGCTTTTGGATTGATTTTATTTAAAACGGAGCGTAGAAAAATTAAAATTTCATTTTCAGCCATTCTTGTGGTCAGTTTGTTGTTTTTTATGTATTCTTTGAGTAAGACTATCACATTCAATAACAAAATTCTCTTCAATATTCCCATTAAAGATTATACTGTTCTCGGCATTTTATGCAACTCATTTAGAGCGAGCGGTCGATTCATTTGGGTGCCATACTATGTTTTAATGGTGGGCGTTTTTAAAGTTTTTCTCAATCTTCCATTAAAGCAGTACATAAAAACAAGTTTGCTTTTAGCACTGCTGGCAATACAGTTTTATGAATTGCAAAGTTTGTTTAAGTTGAACATAAACCACAAGGCAGTAGAAACGGCGTTTCCGACTGAAGTAGAAAACAATATTTACGATGAAGCCGAAAAACTCATCATGTACCCCCCTTATAGTTGGGATTATAAAACGTCAGGCGATTTTTTCAAATTTGCATATCATACATCCGAATTAGGTTTGCCTATTACAACGGGTTATTTAGCGCGACCCAACTATATTGCGCGCAATACATGGGCGAATAGTTTTAACGCGGCACTCGATAGTGGCAAATTATTCGATGCGCACAATGCTATTATAGTTAGTACGATGACAGAAATTGGTAGGTTCGATAAAGTTTGTAAGAACGGATTATTGAAATCTTTTGTCTGTAATGGTTATCCGATTCTCGTTCCAACAAATTTATCGAAAACTATAAACTTTTTAGAAAACAATAAAGATGTCAAACCCCTACCCTTTCACACAGAATTTTTCAGCGATTTTTTAAAACGCCATGCGCAAAATATTGTTTTATTAGCTGTTTCAGACGAAGCTCAAAACCATTTAACACTGCCTGAAAAACAATATTTAACAAGCATTGGCAGCCATATTGCCGATTCATTGCGTTATGGGTGTTCTTATATTGGTGTGATTGTTAAAGGGAAATCTATTTTCGAGCAATTCGAAAATGGTAAAATGGTAGAGCATCATTTTCTATTAAATCAAAAATTGAGCGATTTTAAATTCCCTAAAAATATCTATTTAATGTCGAAGGGGACTTTTGCGGGTATAGATTGCTCCATAAAAATAGACGAAACGGAATACACACACCGCAATCAAGGTTTTAATTGTCTTGCAATTGATGCCAATGGAAATATTGTTGAAAAATGCGTTTTCAATACGTATTTAAGTTCGGAGCGCGCGGTGTTTGAAAAATAATTGTAACTGCTCAGGTAGAGAGGTTTCCCGCAGAAATACACAGAAATTTTCCCGGAAATTCGCAGAAATTAATATTTATGTTTAACTGTTTAGCTAAGGCTAAATAGTTCATTCAATCAAATGCAATATAACTAA
>JAYWBA010000028.1:0-2548 GCA_043781915.1 Saprospiraceae bacterium | reverse complement strand
ATTGATATATCGTTAAAAATCACTGGAAAAGAATTGTTTTTTTCGGTAAAAAATAAAATCGCACCCGAAACAGTAGATGCTAAAGACATGAGCTCGGGCATTGGTCTGAAAAATGTCAAACGCCGTTTGGAATTATTATACCCAAATGCACACCATTTGGATATACAAAATACTGAGGGGGGGTGGTTTATTGTCAATTTAAATTTAAATTTTTTAACCAAAGCCGATGACTCTCAAATGCTTAATCGTTGATGACGAAAGTATGGCGCGTAAATTGTTGGAGGAAAATATCCGACAACTGCCTTTTTTAGAACTCGTTGGGATGTGCAAAAACCCCTTCGAGGCAATGCAAGTGCTTCAAGAACAGCCCGTTGATTTGATGTTTTTGGATATTCAAATGCCAGGCATGTTGGGCACAAAATTTTTACAAAGCCTTCGTGAAAAACCGATGGTTATTTTTGTGACGGCTTACGCCAACTATGCTGTCGAAAGTTATGACTTAGACGTGGTTGATTATCTGATGAAACCCGTTAGTATGGAGCGTTTTACCAAAGCTGCATACAAGGCTTTAGAAGAAAAACAAAAACTTATAGCAATTGCCACCCCCACAGCATCGGAAGCCATTTTGCAAAAAGAAGAAGAAGTCATACCCGAATTTTTCTTCGTCAACGTCGAATACTCCCTTGTCAAAATCCCTATAAAAGACATTTCGCACATAGAAAGCATGAAAGATTACGTCAAAATCTTCTTGATGACGGCAAAAAAACCCATTTTAACCAAAAGTACATTGAAAGGGATAGAAGAAAAACTGCCCACAAAAGGGTTTATGCGCATTCACAAATCATTCATCGTCAACATAGACAAAATTGAATCCATTCGCAGCCAAAGCATAACAATAGGCGAGAACCATATCCCCGTGAGCGACGCGCATTTGGAGAGCTTAATGCGCGTTTTGAACCCCCAGAAGTAACGCGAACTTCAGTTCGCTAATATCTTCACGAACTAAAGTTCGTTTTACAAAAAAAGAAAGCTCCGATTCGGGAAGAGATCGGAGCTTTTTGAAAAATAAAAGTGATGGTTGAAACAATTCAGCGGTGAAGCCGGTAACAACTGTATGAGCTGAGCGAAATCATCAGTCGCTCGCGGCAAATCGGTATCGGGCACTGTGGCTTCAAAACGCAAAGCGCACAGTCTATCGTCTTTCAAAAGTAATTCGATTGTCAAGCGACCAAAATCGCCCACCAAATTATCCCCATAACAGCCTTTCGCATTCGGTGATATTAAAACGTGTCTGTGAATCGTCTCAATCCAATAATCGCCGCGTTTAAAAACAGCCGTATCAGATGAAACAGGCTTGTAGTTAAGTGCCACAAGTCTTTCTTTCAAAAAATCAAACAAAAATTTGACGTGCGCATCCGAAAACTTCGTGAGCGCAGGGTGCATTCGGAATTCTCTTGTTGTTGATGTCGAGAAAAAATCAACTCCGTCATGTGTTTTACGAGGCGAAGATTGATGCTTTTGACATTCCTCGCTCAAATAGTAAAGCATCTGTGACAACTTCGGGGTGTCTTTCCAGTTGTCGTAATCTTTCGTTTCTTTTTCCGTTCTTTCGAGGGCTTTTCGCGTGAGTGGTTTAGTTGTCTCCGCGAGTTCAGGCTTACTCAATATAGTCGCCTGAAAATGTGTAAAAATGTTAGCCATGAGCCATTAATTTGATTGCCTTCCCAGCAGTTAAATAATTTACGTTCAAGATATGTTCGGTTATATTATATGGATTATATTAATTATGTTTTCGGTTTATCTTTTAAAAAGCTGCTATCATAAAAAGTTTTGGCTGATACTTTGGCTAATTTGGTTCTTTGCTTAGTTTGAAATATTCGGCTTTGAATACTTTATCAATTTCATACATCAAAGAAAAGAACAAATTATGGAACTTGCACAACTGTTAAAATATCGTTAACATCTTTAACGTCTCATTAGCAATGTTGCTGTTAATTCCGCGTACAAAGGTCAAGACAATAAAGTAATAAATTCAATTTATTTTAAACTCATTTGTCTTATTTTCTTTTGTAAACTATTGATTATAAGCAGTTTAAAAAAAAGTAAAAAGCGGTGACTAATTTTTTTTGGTATTTTTTCTATTATAAAATTAATAGATATACTAAATTCAAAGATTTAACACAAGAATGTTAAAAGTTTCTTAACGTCGATGCTTGGAAAGCATTAAAATTGGAACGCGAAATGTCTTCATACTGAGGGAGTCTTTTTTTGAAAAAAATACAATGTACGGCGTATCTTTGCGCGGCTTTTGATTAAAAAAATAATGAATCTCGTCGTTGACATAGGTAATACACGCACCAAGTTGGCTTTTTTTGAAAAAAATACACTGGTCGAGAAAGCGATTGTGCAAACCACAGCGTTAAGTTGGCTGAATGGACGATTGCACGACGGACGTATTATTGAAGCCGCCATATTTTCTGCCACAGGGCAGGATACTGAGGGGGTAGAGGTTTTTCTAAATGATAATCTACCTTTTATAAAATTTGGG
>JAYWBA010000027.1:0-19045 GCA_043781915.1 Saprospiraceae bacterium | reverse complement strand
CGCCTGGAAAAGTGTGCCCCATTTTTTGTGTGCCTATAAGTGGGTTGACGTAGTTAAGGACAGATGTTTTCTGGGCGAATAAAAAATTTGCTTGTAGTATTATAACTACGAGAAATGGTTTGCTCAGGACACTCATTTTAATAACGGACATTGCTGAATTAATTTGAGCGCAAATTAAGAAAATGCTGTTAATTAAAGCGCTAAAATCTTTATTTAATCATCATAGCAAAAAAAAAGAGGAGCGCATGCTCCTCTGAGAAAAACTATTAACCACAATTTTCTTAATTCGGCGCCACCGTTCTTTCGAAATTAACACTACCAAATTTGTACGTTCTACCGTGTTCGCCATAAATTACCATTTCTTTTTTGCCAATTTGTCTGCAAATTTTAGGACGCGTAACAATATTTTCGTCGCTATTTCCGAACAATGGCGCAATAGTAACATTGCCGTTTTTATCAATTTCTGCCGCAGCTACTATCGACGATCTGTCGGGCGATTCTTCAATCTGTTTCGTTTTACTACGTTTTAAATTGCGCGCATCTTCATTGTAAATAAAATACAGTTTATCGGCGATGGTACACTGCGCATACGAACTGTTTAAACCATTATCGTTTATGCTCACTTGGCGTTTTGGTATGCGCGCCGCCCATTCAATATCACCATCGGGGCGAATGTTGAGCACAATAATATCGTTGTAGTGGAAATAATAATCGGGGCGATTATTGCCATAATTACTATAACCATACGGATTGTAGAACGAACTTCTGTAACCACCAAACCCGTATCCGTAAGGATAACCACCATAAAACGGACTGTTGTTGCGATAACGCTCTTCAACAGAATACTGCTCGGCAATCAGAATGGCACCGCCGTCGCTGCGCAGAATCAATTTATCTAAATTATAATCCAATAATTCGGCTTCAGCTTGTTTGTTGTTGTTATCGGCAGCGAGTTTTGCACGTGCTTTATCTTTAGCCGAAAGATTGGCAGTAACAAAATTAAAATCGAGCGGACGTGTGCTGATACTTGTCATATCTTTTGTGCGCACATTAATTTTGAAAAAGCAGCTTCCTTTAATGCCAATCGCTGATTTTTCGGAATAAAACCCTGCGAGCACTAAATCGTCGTCATCTGCGACTCGAAACGTTAAGTCGGACACAATTTTATCGGGCATCGAAATTTTATATTCATCGAAATCTTTAAGGCTGTCATTTTTGAAAGCGAACAAACTATATTGGAACAGTTGTCGGGCATTTTTTTCGGCATTTTTGTTGCCTTTGCTCGCAAAAATTTTGCCCAAAATAAAAAAATTACCCTTGTTATCCAACTGCGTTTCATCAATTTTGAAACGTTTGCTGGTATAAGGTAATTTTGAAATTTTCGACCATAGCTCGCTAAAATCTTGATTGAAAACTTGGAGATTAAACTCTTCTTTATCGTTGCTGCTTGGTTGAATATTGTAAATTGCAATCTTATTGCTATCGCGCGAGAGGGTGTAATTGAAAAAATCGTCGTGACTTTTATTGCTGCCTTCGCGCTCAGCCACTTTATTGAGCGCAGTGCTCATTTTAAGTGTGTTTTTCTGAACCTCTTGTGCAAATAAATATGTGGTAGTGTATTTTTGGTTATAGTAGAACGACAGCACATAGATTTTTCCACCCACCATTACTACATCTTTCAAATAACGCTCGTTGCCTTTATAATCTAAATCAATTTCTTGCGATTTAATGAGTTTAGATTGTGCATTGTAGTGTTCAATCACAGGTCGTACTGTACCACTTCCTAAAAAACCACCTTTGCGTTGGCGCAGCGCGTAAAATCCGCCGCCATCCGTGCCGATAATTTTCTGAATTTCAGAATTGGTCGGCTCAGTGTATTCTTGGCTCCAATTAACTTTTGTATTCATGCGCGTTACACCCGCCGAAGCTTGCGGCGCAGGTGCTACATTATTGCTATCGCTGGGTGAAACTTGGGAATATCCCATTCCACAGAAAAATATCACCGATGCCAATAGGCTTAAATAAAATTTTTTATTAAACATGGCTTTGAAATTTTAGATTTTAGTATAGAAACGCTATTTTGAGTAAGCGGTTTTAAAAAGTAACACGGTTTAACATAATGCTAACTAAGATTCGCTAAGTTACAATTTCGCAGCCTAATGACAAGAAATTTTATTTCCGACTAAAGTTTATTTTGATTAATTTTGTACTAAACTTTTAATCATGGTTAACTTGAAAGATTTAATCCAATATGCAACAGTGTTTATACTTTGTATTTTAACTGCTTGCAATTCTGATGAAGAATATTTTCAAAAACAATTGCTCATTCCGTCCGAACAATTAAGCATTGATAATTCGCGCGATACGCTTCTTATTGGAGCAAAAGGCACAATCATCTATTTCGAAAAAGAATCTTTCGAATTACCAAGCGGTGCATCACCCAAAGGAAAAATTTCAATACAACTCAAAGAATGTTACAGTAATTCAGACATCGTTCGAGAAAATCTGTCCACTGTCTCGGATGGAAAACTTCTTGAATCAAGAGGAATGATAAACATTACAGCATTTTCAGGCAATCAAGAATTACAATTAAAGCAGGGCAAAAAATTTATAATTCACTTTCCTAAAAAAATTGGCGATGACAAAAAGCTTATGAATTTGTTTTACGCTGAAAACAATACTAAATCTAAAAACTGGAAAATTGATAGTTTATCACTCCTTAAATTTTTTGCTTTTTTGACCAATTATTCTTTTGATGGTTTTACTAAAGACGGGGACAAAATACATCAATTTGGAGTATTAAGATATGATACTCTAGGGGATTTATTCTCATATTTTAATCAAAATTTGGATACCAAAAAATTTCCAATTCCAAAAGATTCATCAGAAAAAAGCATTAGAATCAATTTTTCATTGGATAAAAATGGAAAAGCTGAAAACATAAAAATTAGAGTTGATTCAATTGGTGAAACAATTGGCGAATTAATAAATAGCCAACAACCTTATTTATACCAATTTATTTCTCAATTGCCAGAGATGAATCAATTATTTGAGGAAGATTTAGTCACACCAATTAAAAACCCAATAGAGCTCAATATTATAGCTGGTTATTTTCCTAATTCTTTTAAAGGAATCGAAAACTATTATAACCTTTTCAACAAAAAATACGCAGCCTACAAAAATAATTCAGTTCTAAATATCAATGAAGTCGAACTCAATTACTACATTTTTAATGCCTCAAAATTAGGTTGGATCAATTGCGATTATTTCTGGAATACACCCGACGAAAAAATTGATTACGTTATTGAAACCCACAATAGCTCAAAACTGAACGTAAAACTTATTTTTAAAAATGCAAAAAGCATCATGGATGGCGTTAAAGAAGGAAACAACTATGTTTTTAAAAACGTGCCTATCAATCAGGATGTGAAAGTAGTCATCGTAACCCAACAGCGCGAAAAACCGCAATTAAGTGTAACTGAAACTAAAACAAGTAAAAAGGTTTTCAATACTTTTAATTTCAAGGATTTTTCACTTTCTGAGTTAGAAAAAGAACTTAATACACCTTAGTAACTTGCTTGGATTTCAATAGTTTTTGACTAACTTAGCGCAATAAACTAATATTTCTAAAATGCGCCTGGTTACTAAGACTTTCTTATTCTTTACATTATACTCAAGTTTAGCTTTTTCGCAATCGCGAGCAGGGTTAACCGGCGTGCGCGATACGAGCTACAACAATGCCAAAGCGCTGAGTGATACACGGAAATCTTATCCGCATTTAAATATTTACGAAATTAGCATTAAAGATACAGATGCCGTAAAAATTCAAAAAAACATCTCTTATGCACAACTCCCAGAACGTGAATTAAAGTTAGACGCTTTTATTCCCACAAAAAAAACTAAAAAGCTACGTCCTGCTGTCCTCATTATTCATGGAGGCGGTTGGCGCACCGGCAATAAGGCGCAGCACCATGCACTTGCGCAAAAGTTAGCACTTTCGGGTTATGTATGCTTTACACCTGAATACCGATTGAGTACAGAAGCACTTTATCCGGCAGCTGTTCATGATTTAAAAGCGGCGCTACGTTGGTTGCGCGCCAACGCCAGAACTTACAATATCGACACCAACCGCATCGCAACTTTAGGGTTTTCTGCGGGTGGTCAACTCTCAGCACTATTGGGAAATACGGGCGATTTACCACTACTTGAAGGCAATGTTGGCGTCGCAGGTCATTCATCGAAGGTAAAAGCTATTGTTGATATTGATGGTATATTGGCTTTCATACATCCGGAATCTGGAGAAGGTGATGATAGTAAGCGTACCTCCGCTGCTACTTACTGGTTTGGATATTCTAAAATGGAGAAACCGGAAATATGGAATGAAGCCTCTGTGCTCAGTTATGCGGGCAAAAACTCACCGCCAACTTTGTTTTTGAATAGTAGTGTTGATAGAATGCATGCAGGGCGCACCGAATATTGTCAGAAATTGGCGCAGTTTGGAATTTATACAGAGGTGCATACATTTGACGATTCTCCACATTCATTTTGCTTGTTTGAACCTTGGTTCGATTCGACTGTGAAATTCATTAAGGCTTTTTTGGATAAAAAATTATAAAATACAGGCTTGAACATAAGAGTTTGTTTAAAATTTCTGTTCGTAAATTCTAAATTGGACAAAAGAAACTATGCAAAAATGGTCACATGAGCACAATAGAACGCCTTGCACTTCGCAAGAATAATTTTTTTTTCAAAAGTAGTTATAGTAACTTTGCAATAATTAAATTATTGGATAATGGCAACTGTAATAAAAGAACCCAAAGTTTATTTAAAGCCAGGTTCACCTTTAGGCGAGGGCTTAAAAAAAATGTCGGAGCATAAAAAATTGCGCCAACAATATTTATTGAGTGAAATTACGTTTGAAGAATTAAATCAAAATCTAAGAGAAAAAGGCATTAATTTTCAACATGAGCATCCATCAGCCGTACCACTTTAATAAAACGGGCAACTATACAAGTTTAACAATTATTTAGAGCTTAATTAAAAAATACTGATTATTTCTATTTCTTTTTGGAATTTTAAAATAGAATTAATTTGCTGAAAATCAATTTGCTGAATGCTTCTATTTTAGATTTCTATTTGGGTTCTATTTTTTTTTGCCTGACAATTATTGACCGAATTAAACTTGTGAAATGAATAAATCAAATTTTTACTTTTGCCTTCTACGGTCGTAATTTCTTCAGGGGTTAAATTATACATTTCGTGCCCCAAATTTTAAAGTTTTACTTGACGGTTTGTAGTAAAGTATACGATTACCGCATCTATCAATGGAATGATAGTTAAAGTTTAATTTAAAAAATGTAAAATAATTTTGAATCTTTTACCTCCAAAAATTGTTATAAAGAATTATAATTTCTACTTTTGACAAAATTTTCATTGTTTTAGCCATAGATGCAGCAAGAAAAATTAAAGTTTGAAGTGTTTCATGGCACAAAGCATGAGAATTTCAATTCAATTAAAGAACGCGGCTTTAAATCTTCTGTAGGCTCTGAACATGAGCAATGGCTTGGTGATGGTATTTATTTTTTTACAAAAGGTATACCGCCAGAACCCGAAATTTCAGCAGAGAAGTGGGCGATTGCAGAAGCTTGGGACAAAAAATCTAAGCGTTACTTTTATAGAAAATATTGTGTCATTAAAACTTTTGCTTACTGTGAAATACCTAAATTTTTAGATTTAACAGACGTTGAAGGTATTGAAGTATTTAATTATTTGCGTGATGAGTATCTAAAATCACTCAGAAAATTGAACTTAAAATTAGATAAGGGAGATTTTAAAGATGGACACATCATTAATACAGCAATTGATACTACTGGAATAGAAATTGATATTGTTAAAGGCAATTTTTTTATTAAATTTAAGGAAGAAAGAATTTGGAATGCACAATTTAAAACACCGAATTGTACTATTTTAGTTGTTAGGAACGTTAATTGTATAGATAAAGAATTAATTCAAGTACACAAAATAAACTTTGTAAGATGAAATTAGCAGATGTAAAGGATAAGATTGATGCTTATTTCAGTACAGTCGATCCGAAAGAAATTGTTAAACAGTTCGAGGCACTCGGTTATGTGTTCGTACCCGTTACGGAAATTCCTTTGTGTGAATACGCCATGAACGTGAACAATAATTTAAGTTCAGATTCTTTTTTTACAGAAAATACAAATTTTCTGACTGCCGATATTGATGCACAGTTCAAAGAAACCGATCAAACTTTGTTTATTCAAACAGTTTTAATAAAAAGTAATTTAAAAGAAGATTTGTTTTTAACAAGCAACTCAGACTTTAGTTATTCATTCGCCGCATAATTAAATAATGCAATTACGAATTGTTCATAATCAGGTTTTAAAATTAGACCTTTCGAAAATATTGAAAGAAAGCAAAAAAAATGCTCAACAATCTTTCAATATAGCTTTTGGTGTAAATTACGATGCCGAAGACGATTCCATTTTCAATATCGTTTTCGACTTAGAGGTTTTTCATCCGAATGATTTTAAATTAAAATGCAAATACGCCGTTTGGTTTAAAACCACTGAACCCATAACAGAAGAATTTAAAACCTCACATTTCCCAACCGTGAATGCACCTGCTATTGCTTTTCCTTTTTTGCGCAGTTTAATTTCTACAATTACTTTAAATGCTGGTTTTACACCTGCTATTTTACCTTCTGTAAACTTTACCGAGTTTAAAAATAAGTAGGCTTATTTCTTTTATGAGTGCAATTTCTTCGTCGATTAATTCAGTTTAATTTCTAAATCATTTTCATAAGATTTCTTAATTTCACTTATATAGTAATTCAATTCATCTATTATCAAATCGGTAAACTCATTCATCTTAGTAGCATTATTTAATTCAAATATCCTTTCAGGTGGTAAACTATCTAACTTAAATAAGTATTTCGATAAAGCCCAAACCCACCAGCCACTATTTTTAAATTTTGAATTTATTTGACGGCATTTATTTAGTAAAGGTTCTAAAGCTTTTTGGTTTAGTTCTTGTTTCACACCTTCTTTCACTAAAGCAAACCCATAATAAAATCCTTCGTTGTCTTGATCAACCGTGTAATGTATACAAGAAGTTGAATCAATTGTAAAAGCAACTTTACTTTTAGGCTGCTTTTCTCTGATGGACTGCCAAATTTTCTCAATTACTTCTTTTTTTATCAAATTGTAAGAGTCTATAATTTCTGGAATTGCAAGAAAATAATCTTTATTTGATGCTATTAATTTTGTAATGTCTGAAGTCATTTTATTTCTTTTTGATTGATTAGTATAATCTTGAACAATATGTAGATACTGGGATAAGGTCTCGCTAACTTTTGGTTTATTTTCCGAAATTATAATGCAATCCTTTAGCCAATCAACAATGAATTTTTCATAAGAAACACAAAAATAATTTTCTCCTTCAAAAAGTTGAGTGTTTGTACTAAAATCGCTTGGTTTACTTCCGTTGAGAGTTAGGTAAAGTAACAAAGCGTTTTTATTATAATTATGGTATCTGAGTAGTTGGTTGCGCTGATCGCTTGCAAAAATTTTATTTTCAATAATAATTTGATTATTGGTTAGAGTTTGGTCAGATAATATCAAGTCAATTTGCCCTCCGTGCTCATAATTTTCATCAATCCTACCCGTAGATTTTTCTATTTCTACTCTAGCTTTTTCAACATTGAATAAATTTAGAGTGTTATTTGATGTTATATTCGCTTTAAGAATTTTAACAAAAGAATTACCATAACTATGAGTTCCCTTTGTGTTTAGCAATTCTCCAATAAATCGAGTATGCAATCTGACTTCATTTGAAGTCAAATTTAAAATTGAAAAGATATTGAATCTACTTCCATCAAGGTCTAATTCTTCTTCAAATCTTTTGAGAATTTGAGAAACTTCTGATAGAAATTGATTGTTTGTTTCTGAATTCATTATTTATAAGTTAGGATATTTTATAAATATTAGGATTTGCAAATTTAGCAACTTTAATTCACATATAAAAAATTTATTTTTAAAACTTTTTCTAAATAGCATTGCTTAATATTATCTAAATCAACATAGTTTTTTAAATTCACCCTTTGAATTTAAAAATAAACCAGCATTCTATGTTTTCTAAAAATTTAAGAGCCTCATTTTTCATTCTTTCATTCCTTCATTCTTTCATTGCGCAAGCGCAAACTGATATCTGGAACATCACCGCCAAAAATTTTTCATCCGAAAACTATTACGGCGTAACGGTAGCGAATGGCATGATTGGTATTATTTCTTCGCCCACCCCTTTGAAGGTGAAAGATGTTGTTTTGAATGGCGCGTTCGATACGTATGGTCGCGGCAGAGTGAGTAATATCATGAAAGTTTTTAGTTTCACTAATATGCAGCTTGATGTAGATGGTAAGCGTTTGGGTGGTGCCGATTTTAAAAGTGTGACGCAAAATATCAATCTGCACGATGCTATCTTCACTACGTCGTTCGATTATGGCGATGTGCTTTCAATCAAACAAGACATCATGGCGTTGCGGCATTTGCCTTTCAGTGCATTGATGGTGATTGAAATTACAGCGAAAAAAAATTGTGAAATCATTCCAGGTTCTATTTTAGAAACGCCCGATAACCTGAAAGACTGCAAAAACTTTTACGCCGAGATTGATCGCCCGCACACGTTGATTTCTCTAATGACATCAACGGCTAAAAGTCCGACAGGGAAATTAAACTTAGCGGCATCGAATACATTTTTGTTCGATGAAGCGCATGGTTCTGAACCGCGCGTTATTCACGAAGAGTGGGATAATAATATGCACTTGCTAAAGTTTAAGAAAAATTTGGTGGCCGGACAAACATATCGTTTTGCGATTGTTGGTTCTGTTATTTCTTCGGCGCAATCGCCCGATGTGCAAAACGAGGTAGAGCGCATGACGATTTACGCATCGGCAGAAAAAACGGATAGATTGATTGCGCGACATAAAGCCGCGTGGGCGAAACTTTGGGAAAGTGATATTGTGTTAGAAGGCGACGATGTTACTCAGCGCGATATCCATTCTGCGATGTACCATTTATACAGTTTTGTGCGCGAAGGAACGAGTTATTCATTGTCGCCGATGGGACTTTCGGGTTTGGGTTATAACGGTCACGTTTTTTGGGATACAGAGCTTTGGATGTTTCCACCTTTGTTGGCTTTGCATCCCGAATTGGCTCTCTCGCCGATGAATTATAGATTCAAAGGCATTGAAGCTGCACGCACAAATGCAAGTAATTACGGTTATTCAGGATTGAAATTTCCGTGGGAAGGCGATGATACGGGTCAAGAATCGACACCTGTTTGGGCATTGAGTGGTCCGTTCGAGCAACACATTACTGGTTGCGTGGGTTATGCGGCGTGGCGATATTTTCAAACCACGCACGATACAACTTGGTTACGCACTAAAGGTTTTCCACTCATTTCAGGAACAGCCGATTTTTGGGCGAATCGCGCAGAGATGGGTAAAGATGGAAAATACCATATTCTGAATGTAGTGTGCGCCGATGAATGGGCTGAAAATGTGGACGATAATTCATTCACAAACGGTATTGCAAAAACCGTTTTGGGTTATGCCACACAAGCAGCGGGTGTTATAGGGCTAAAAGCTAATCCCGATTGGAAAAAAGTGGGTGATGGTATCATTATTCAGAAATTTCCCGACGGTACTACGCGCGAATACGCCACATACAACGGTGAACCGATTAAACAAACCGATGCCAATTTACTGAGTTATCCGCTCGATATTGTGCGCGACGAAGCGACTATTAAAAAAGACCTTGATTATTACTGGAAAGTTTTAGGAGATAATATTCCTGGCAAAAAAGGTTCGTCGCCTGCGATGGCGCAAGCTATTTTTTGTATTTTAAACGCCCGCATCGGCAATACCGAAACCGCGTATCAACAATTTATCGAAAGTTACAAACCGAACGGCGTGCCACCGTTTGGCGTACTTTCAGAAACAGCGGGCGGAACAAATCCGTATTTTGCAACAGGTGCAGGCGGTTTTTTACAAACTTTACTTTTTGGTTTCGGCGGTTTGGAATTTACGGATGCGGGTATTGTGCAGAAATATCAACCCAAATTGCCGAAAGGTTGGAAATCGCTGACTCTAAAAGGAATTGGTGTGAATAAAGCGAATTTTGTTAGAAAGTAGAGAAGTAAACTAACGCTTTCGGTATCCACTTTTAATTTGTTATCAGCTGGTAAATGAAACATCACTGGCAAAATTTCAGAAAAAAGTTTTCCCATTCGATTTTAGTACAACTCCTAATCCGGAACTCGATAGTTGAGAGTAAATTATAAACGCCTGATTATCTCTTTTGATAACCAAGCGTTTGTGTGTTAGTGTCTCTAATACCTTTATCATCTAAAAATTTTGCTTGATAGCGTGTAAATGTTTCCACGCCGCCTTTCATTACTGCGTAAGCATGGTATATAGTAAAACTAAATTTGATAAGCCATTTTGCTGGTAGCTGAACTTTTGGAGGTTTGAGTGAATCAATTAAAACTCGCCCTAAACTCCAGCGGACTTACACCACTTTTATTCTTGAACAACTTGCTGAACGACTGCGAATGTTCAAACCCTAATTGAAATGCGATTTCGCTGATGGATAAATGCGTGGTAGATAATTTTTCTTTGGCTTTTTCAATTACTTTATCATGTATGTGCTGCTGGGTGCTCTGACCTGTCAATACTTTTAGCAACCCACTTAAATAATTAGGCGATACGTTTAATGTTTCGGCAATTTTTTGAACGGTAGGCAAACCTTTATTGGTTAAATCTTCGCTTTTGAAATAGTCTGTCAGAATATCTTCCAAACGGTTGAGAATGTCATGGTTCATAATTTTTCGGGTTATGAACTGACGATGGTAAAACCTATCTGAAAAGTTCAGCAATAATTCCAATTGAGCAATAATTATGTGCTGACTAAATTTGTCAATATTCGAATGATATTCGTGCTGTATATTTTGCATGATGCCAATTATTGTAGTTTCTTCTTTATCGGAAAGAAACAAGGCTTCATGTACCGAATAATCGAAAAATTCATATTGCTTCATTGTTTTAGCTAAATGTGTATTCCAGAGAAAATCGGGATGAACAAGCAGCAACCAACCTGTGCGATTTAATACAACTTCTGCATCAACCTCAATACCAAACATCTGGTTGGGTGCAATAAAAAACATAATGCCTTCGTCAAAATCGTATTTCTGCTGCCCGTACTTTATTTTGGCATTGAAATTTCTCTTTAACGAGATGGAATAAAAATCGAACACCAAATTTATTGACTCACTTCCCGATGGATGTTTAATGGTTTCTAAGTTTATCACACTGATGAGCGGATGTTCGGGTTTTGGAAGCCCGATCACCTGATGATATTCGCTTATCGTTTTAATTCTATGAAGTTCCATGTTTGCAATTTTACGATATTAACTTTGATGTAATTACTTAGTTAAGACTGCTAACGTAGAAAATTTCCCGTCCCTACCGCGTAGGGACGGGAAATTGATAAACTCCTAAACACTTACACTTTTATTATAAACAACCGCAAATTCTTTTGCAAATTCCTTCAGTTTTACTTTACCCAAAACAGGTTTGTGCTTGTAATAATCTTCATACAACACACCATCACGTCTGCTTGCATTCATCTCAACCATGCCTTTGGCAATTTGAGGGTTCATTCCTACTCCTAACATGCCATTTAGCATTTGTTCATCAGGAATAGCGAGCCATTTCAAATCAGGTTTGCCGATGGCTTCGCCTAAAATACTTGCCAGTTCATTTGGCGAAACTTCATCGCTTGCAATGTAACGAACTTCTCTGCCGCCAAAAGGTTTTCCCATTTCTTCAGCAATAATAGCCGCAATATCTAAAGGTGAAACCCAAGGTTCTTTGTCATTACCTCCATAGTTAGAAACAATTGCGCCTTGTGATTTTATGGTTGGAATAAACGCAAACATATTATAATAGAAACCCACAGGACGCATAAATTTAATCGAAACATCGTTTGGCAATTGTTTCAAAATATTTTCCACATTGCAATGCATTGCAAGAATGCCATTGCCTTTATCAGTATGCGCGCCAATGCTGCTGAGGTGCACAACACGTTTTACACCCGCTTGTTCAATAGCTTGTTTGTAATTATTGCCGATTTTGTTAATAGCAGCAAAGAGGTCAAGATTTTTGTCAAAGAAACTTCTATCGCCCAGTGTTTCCATAACATAAACTATATCTGCGCCTTTGAACGTTGCTGATAAAAAATCAGCGTCTTCCATTGTGCCGATAGCAGTTTTTGCGCCTAATGCTTCGATCTCTTTTTGTTTTTCGGCTTTGCTACTGATAACAGTAACCAAATGCCCTTTTTGCACTAACTCAATAGTCAGTGGTTTACTAATGTGTCCTAAAGAACCTGTAACTACAATATTCATTTTTTATTTTTTTGATAGTGCAAAGGTGAGCTGTAATAAATAAATGGTTGTATTCAAATCTACTTTTGTTGTAGCCGTTTCTCCACCAACTATGGCGATTTTTTTATTTTGTATCAACATAATATCTATTTATTCGAAACAGCAATCTCATCTGAATGCGCATTTGATTTACATTCAAATATTAAAGAACCTGCGTGATTGCTTTTAATCCGTTTCAGTTTTTTATTATTTACCAGAATGGTGTAATACTCATAACTTTTTAGGTTATTAATTTGATAGACCAATTTGTTGGAAGCTGAACTTTTGGAAGTTTGCGTGAATGACATTTCATCCATTTGCCATTTCTTAAAGTCAAGCATCAGGTTAGTTTTAGGCTGCGTCGTTACTTTCAACGAAGCCTTGTTTGTATTCCCATTAAAGTATAAAAGCACTGAATCTGAACTGGAAAATCCAAAATCTGTTTTCGATATTATCTTAAATTGCGTGTTCGATACAGCGTACTGATTCTTGTCAAGATTGATTGTCAATGGCTGATTTCGGTAAGTATATTTTATTTCTGTGCCCGCTAATTGTTCAGTAATATGCGGATCGAGATAAAACCGATTATACAGCGGATTGATTCCATAAATAGCCTGATACAAACCTACAACTGAAAGGCTGTTTCCCGATAAAATATCATCGCCACGCCCGTCTTGTTTATTGCGTCCATAACGCTGAAACGCCAGACCATCTTTTTCGTATTGGTTCAAAACATTTTTTACATATTTCAATGCCAATTCAGGTTTGTACGAAGCGTAAGCTTTTACTCCAACCGCACCCCACGATAAAAAAATATCGCCATTCTCATAATTTGGAAATGGAAACTGCCAGTCGTTACCTTCTCCGGGCGCATAACTATATAAACAAATAGGCCAAAAGAAAAGGTTTTCTTTTTGCATCTGCAATTCTATTTCGTCAAGAATGGTTTTGGTTCTTTCTTTATTATCACAAATGCCATAAGCGATTGCCATAAAATTTACGGGTGTTACCATATTGTTTCCATGTGTAGAGCCGTCTTTATCGCGCCAATGGATATAGCATTTTTTATCACTGTCCCAAAAACCGCCTTCAGTAATTGGTTTATTAAAATTAGCTTTTAATTTTTGTGCGAACTGAGCATAATATGTCGCTTTTAAAGTATTTCCTAATTGCCTTTCTATATCTGACCATAGAACAAGTGCATGATATAATTTGGCATTAACAAAAGCATTTTCAAACGCAGCCCAGATAATATCAATCCAATCGCTTCCTCTTTTTTGTTTATGGCTATCTGTTATCATCTCTACTAAACCGTTGCCGTTACTATCTCTTCTCATTATCCAATACAATGCCTTTTCACAAGATAGTTGTTGGGTTATAACCCATTTTAAATCACCCGTTTGGTCGTATAATTCAGCAACATTGGTAACAAAATCGGGATTAGAATCTAACAAATAACCCCATTGCGCCTCATACATCCCTTTGTCGGTGTAACCTAATGGCATTGCATCTTCATTGGTGTAAGCCCATCTGGGCCACACTCTTCCGTCTGGTTTTATGGCATTGTCTCTATAAAAATCAAGACATTCCTGATATCCTTTTAAATAAGCCTTATCATTAATGGCAAGACCCATTTGTGCAATATATTGTTCGTGCAGACAGATGGGTCCATACGGTGTGTGCCAACTGTTGCCACCAAAATGTTTCTTTCCAATTACACCAATCCGCGCAATAGTATTTAAAACCGCACTTACTTGTTTGTCGTTTATGCCATTTAAATTTCCGCGACCAAATTTTTCTTTAAAATCGAAATAAGAAAGCGTGATACTTTGGTTTGTTTTGCCCGCATTGAGTTTCATCGAAGCCCATACATCCGCTATCGTATCGCGTAGAAAAAGCCTTCTATTTGTTCCCGAATCGAGACGCGGTGTTATTTCATTTTGCGAAACACTGATATTAAATGCCAATTTATCTGCTTCGATACGGCTATAATCCATTGCGATTTGTTTTTCAAGAGCGTCAACAGCTATCGTCAATCCATTATTTGTTTTGCTGTTCCAAAAACGAGAAGATTTACTGTTTACACCATAAGTATCCAATTTTTTATTGAAAAGATAGAACCAAGCCAGTCCGCCGTAATCTTGATACGCCCCTTCCCAAGTATCCATACTTTTGAAAACAAAAACAGGCAATCCAACTTTTTCCGCTATAATTGATTTTGACAGAGACCGATCTATATCAAATTTGATATAGTTTTTATGAATGGTGAATATCCAGTTTTCGTTTATCTGGAGGTTTTTGTCGCCATAGTTTATGCCCGTGACGCTAATCGTATTATTGAACACTTTTACTTTCGGGTCGGTCGTTAATTGCAATGTTGAATAAGTTGCTTCCTTCGTGCTAATTTTTGAATAGATGCCCTTATTGCCTTGTATCACTTGTTGATCGTTAACGATTAATGAAGAAATATTGGCTTTTTTGCTATAATCAAGCATTAAAGTCATTTTTTCATTGCCGAATACAACCGTTTTCTCTTTGCTATCAAGCTTTATTTTTATAGATTGGGCATTGTTGTTTCCCAATAAGCTAATAAAAAACAATACACCGAACAGCTTTTTTTTAATTGACATCCTTGTTTTATTTTAGATGTAATGAAATATTTTCTGAATTTAAAGCCCGTTCTTTTTCAGCCAAGCCAATGAATATTCAGCCACTTCTTTCCATCCGTTGTCAACAATCAATGAATGTCCTCGTCCTTCAAATAATTTGAAGTCGGAAATGACTGAAGTATTATACTTTTTGAGTGATGCACTGCCAAGAATAGGTGGTGCTATATTATCTTTCGAGCCACCAGTGATAAGCAAAGGACCACGTGTGGCATTTTGCGTATTTACTTTTGTTGCTGTACCTGCAAAACTTGCAACTGCTGCTTGAAAAAGAGGAAGACAAGGCGCAGGAATTGTCCATTGGTCATAAAGCGCTTTTGCTTCTTCTTCAGGCACTGCGTTTGCAAAACCATATTGGAATTGTTCAAAAGAAAGTGATTTCGCTTTTTTTAAGTTAAATGGATTACCAAGCACTGGAAATGATGCTTTTAACGCTGAAAAAGGCAACTGCCAAACACCTTTTATAGGCGCGGGGTCGATTGCAATAGCAGCAGAACCGATTCCGCGACCGAGTAATATTTGAGCAATTAGACCACCAAACGAGTGACCAATAACAATTGGTGGTTCTGTGAGTCCAGAAATTACTTTTGCATAATTATCTACAATTTCTGTAACACCTCTGTTCGCAATAGTTTGCGGATTGGCGCGACATTCAGCAACAGTAGCAGAATCTCCGGGCCATTCAGGGTTCAGCGTTTGGTAGCCCTGCTGATTAAAAAAATCCATCCACGCTTGCCATGAGCTGGAATGTATCCATAAGCCGTGAATAAATACAATTGTTCTTGACTTTGTCATTCTGTAAAATGATTAAATGTTTGAACAAAAGTAGAAGCAATTTCTGGTAATAATTTTAACCAAAGTTAAAATCGTACTATTTATTGCATTGGATTTGGAGAAACATAGACTTTATTCAACCAATCAACAGTTTGTAGCCAACTTTCAAGGGGTATTTTAGCGTGCGTGGTGTTTTTCATCACTAAAAACTCTTTTTTATCGCCTGGAATAAGGTCGTAAAAATCTTTCACTTTATCTACATCGAACAATTCATCTTTATCGCCAACACCCACCAATACAGGAATATTCATGGTTTTTGGAAGTCGAAGTTGTTTCACATCCAACATAGTAAGAAAACGAAGCGTATATTTAAAATTAAACAACGGATCTTCTGTAACGGTCATACCTTCTCTATAATATCCAACAGCTTGATGCGAAGGACGAAAAATAGAACTCGCAAAAACTCTGGCTTTTTCAAAAAATGTGGGCGGTTTTGTCAAACCTTTTTTGCCTTCATAAGCACCCGAAAGAAGGATCAATCCTGCAATTTCATCTGGTACAGCATTAGCTGTGCAAATGGCAGAAGCCACGCCCAAACTATGTCCCAAAACTACCACTTTTGAATAGCCAAGCCCTTTGATATATTTTACTGTCTCTGCGAGGTCAGCGTACCATCTCTCTTTGTTAGGGCAGTCACCTCGATTTCCACTCGATAAACCATGACCGCGATAATCCAAACCAAAAGTAGTATAGCCGCCAGCAGAAATAGGTTTTCCTGCCATGTTGTAAGCGCCGCTGTATGCCGTAATGCCGTGTAAAATTAAAACAGCAATATCTTTTTTGGATGGAACAATTGTATCGGGATTCCATTGTCGCAAAAACAAAGTTGCGACATCGGTGGTTGTAATCAAATGGTGCGGTTCGGTATATTTCTGTCTGAGTTCAGCTGCTTGTTCAGGTGTAACGCCAACGTGATGCGTTTTTGATTCGACTGGCAAATACGCTAAAATCAAACCCAAAATGAAAATAGCTCCAATAAGAGAAATTAAGGTGAATATGACGCGTCTCAGTATTTTTTTCATATCAATAGCTTTTGATAAATAATTACTATTTTGTTACTAAATTATTGACCCTATAAACCAAATAAACGGTAATCAGCATAATTGCAGATGCCACCATTGCCATAGTATCATAGTGTTCGAGCGGAGAAAATTTATCTTTTTGAAAAATTATAAAACCACCCAACATGGCACCAAAACCACCCGCCATTTGTTGAAGCGATGAATTGACGCTCATAAATGCACCTCTATCATGAGGCTCTGGTATGGCTGAGGTCAAAACCGAGGCGGGTATAATGCGGCTCATTATTGAAACCATCATACAAATGTTGGTGATGAGCACTATCCAAAATGGTGTTGAAGAATAATGAGCGTATATATTTACGATGATAATTGAAAATACAGTTGCGACATTGAAAATCCTCAATTTATTCCCTTTACTGCTCATTTTGCCAATTAATGGCATTGAAATTAAAGAACTTACACCTGTTACCATGAATAATAAAGGCAATTGATTTTGGGTGACTTTGACATTATTAATGGCGAATGCACTACCGAAAGGCATCATCATAAAGCCTCCGATAGAGAGCATGGCTGTAGAAAAAAATCCTAATCTGTAATGACTTTTAGCCACTGTATTCAAAAGATGTTTCAATGCAGAGTGTGCTTTTTGGAGCGAGAGATGGTCTGTTATAGGTTTTAATTTTAAAATTAATAAAAGAATTATTAACGCCGTCATGATGGCTATCCATAAAAAAGGCGCATGCCAACCAAAACTATTGGCAATGTATAAACCAATCGGAATACCCAAAACTTGACTCACACCAAATCCCATTTGCACAAAACCCATTACTTTACCGCGTTGTTGCAGCGTAAATAAATCGGCAACGATTGCCATTGAAACGGAGCCAATAACGCCGCCAAAAATACCCGTAATAATACGTGCAGCAACCAAAAGTTCGTAATTCGGAGCAATTGCACACAAAAAAGTGCCGAGTGCAAAACCAATATAAAAGAAAAGCAACAACTTTTTTCGGTCATATCTATCAGCAAAACCTGCTGTCAGTAAACCTGAAATGCCCGCACTGAAAGCATAAGCAGAGACAGCTAAACCAAATTGCGATGTCGAAATGCCTAAAGTTTTCATCATTATATCGCCCAAAGGCGACATGATCATGAAATCTAAAACAACGGTAAATTGCGTAATAGCTATTAAGAAAATGACAAATTTTTGATAGTTAGATAGTGGTTCGAGTGGCTGGTTTTGCGCGTCCATTTTATTATTTTAATTTTTCGATACAAAGTTAATGGTTGTAAATTTAATAAAATAGAGTAAAACGGTTAATTTAAATTATAGTTTACGACCTGCAACTCTATCTATATTATATCGTTTAATTAAACTAATAAGCATTTAGAGAGCACCAAAATTATAGAAACCAAGATGGTGAAATATTTTACATATTATTCTTCTCTCCCCAACATTTTCTTTTGCGCTAAAAACAGACTATCGCCCACTTTAAGTAAATGGGCTTCTTCTGTTAAATCCAAATCGTCAGCGTCGAGTTTAGTAGGCCGCGGTTTTTGGGGTAAGTTTTTTAAATTAGGTTTGCCCGCTTCTACCCAAGCACTGTACCACAAACTACCTAATGCTAAAATAGATTTTTGCATCCGCGCTTCTACCATACCATTTAAAGCTGTATGATATGCATTGCTGTAAGGTAAATTATAAACGCGTTGTGGTGGAGATTTGCCAACACTCAGAATCGCATATTTTTTATCTGGGGGCGTTTTATTCGCTAATTGTTTTTCTTCGAATAAAACGCGATGGGAATCAGCATAGCTATCGGCAATGATTTTAAAAACAAATGGGCTGATATTCTCGATGTATTTAGCACTACCTACATAATAGGTATATTGATTTTCAGAAAAAATATCGGGCAATCGCGATTCCCAAAAAGCGTGAATACCTTCTTGACCTGTAAACTGACCATTGTAATTGCGCGTAGTGTGCAATGGCACATGCGCATCAGCCACATAATGACC
>JAYWBA010000026.1:0-7096 GCA_043781915.1 Saprospiraceae bacterium | reverse complement strand
GCCTGCAAGTACGAATTGTTTACATGGGTAATCAACAAGGCTTTGTAATAGAGCGTCTGACCCGGACGATACAAACTTCTATCTAAAAAGAAATGGGTAGTATTGCTTTCTAAATTTTGATCATAGTTATTTCCATATCGGGAATAATTGCCCTCACCGACTAAAGTATCCTTTCCTTTCGAAAAAACGACGCTGAAATTGACATTCTCTCTAATGTTCGGCATTACAAATCCATTCGCGTCACTCGCACGGTTGCCAATTTTTTTATTGATGCTTTTATTGTCTCTGTATTCATTATGGTAAAATTCAGCAGCGACATTGAGTAAAGGTGCACCTGTTTGACGGTGCATTAAAACAAACTCTGTTTGATCTTGCTCATTCTTCATGAAATAAATAATGTTCTTCATGAAATAAGCAATGTTCGAGACTTGAAAACGCGCAGCGCAGGTCGAACTCGAATTGATAGAATTTGAAGAATTCTTTAAATTCGTAACATTCTTAGAATTCTTTAAATTCGAGTTGTTTTTGAAATTCGCATCTGTTGAAGCTAAAATAAAATATTGACCGAGAGGTAATTTATCAATTTTAAACTCAACACTGTGTTCGTTCAAATCGTCTTCAGTTGGAAGTTTTATACTCCATTGTTTTAAAAAAGCCGATTTGCGCAGAAGGTCAGGATAATTATCGTTCGAATCGAAAGTGAATTTAGTGCTTACTTTTATGATTCTGAAGAAAACTTCTTTTACATTCGTGAAATTGCATTTAGCCAAAAGCGTTTGGTCGGGCAAATAAACTTTTTCCGTGTTGATATTTAAACTCGCTGCGCTGAGCGTTTTTAAAGTTTGGCGCGCCGTAGCCGCACCATACACTTTTGGAAATTTTTTCAGGGCTTCGGTTAAAATGTCGTGCGCCTGTTTTTTCTCAAAACGATTTAAATTTAACGGATTCGGCTTCCAGTTATTTCCGCGCTCAATGTGATATTCTGCTAAAGTATTTGCAACCAAAATCGCATTGGAATCGCTTTCCATGGATTTATACAATTTTTCCAAACTCGATTGGTATAACGCATCTTTCAATTCAAGAACTGCTTGATTGTGTACGTATTGAATTCTATCTAAATCAACTTGCGTCAGAGCTGTTTTTTCAGCATCATTTAAATGGAATTCAATAAGTTGTTGGTACAAACGCAAAACCCAGAGTTTGTGCTCCGATTGTTCGTTAGCGTTTAATGGAATCTTAGAAAAGGTATTAGCATCTGCGAAATAATCTTCTTTATCGATATTAAAACTCTTTGCACTGTGTGGTAGATAATTTTTATCGTCATCAAAAAAATTGAGTGCGCTGTGTGCTAAAACGTCAAAAAGCGTTGGACGGAGTTTAAATTCAGCGTCTTCGTTGATAATATCTTTAAAAATTTCTGTTTTAATTTCTTTTAAGCGAACATCACTCAGTGATGCACGATATAAAGCTGCCGAAGTATCAATAAATCTTTGTGCAGACCATGTTTCAAAATCACTGTTTTTGTCATTTGCTATGGCTGTTCTTTGCAAAATTTTCCATTGATTGCGCCCAAAATATTTGTAGTACATATCCGCTAAAAGCGATTGCATGATGGGCTTAATCGGGAAAACTTCTTGTTTGGTTTGTTCTTCCCACAGTCGTAGAGACGCAGAAAATCCCTCTTTCTCTTCGAGCTGCATCACGAATTTAGCGCGATAAATTAAAGTTTTTACAACTTGCGGCTCATTGTTATCGGCTTTCGCTTTGCTATACAATGCCAATGTTCTTTCATTAGCCGATTTCGGCAATCCATTATCTGTTAGGGAGTCAATTTCGCGCCATTCTAAAATATAATCTGTTGACATAGTTTTGACTTTGGGAATTGGTTTACGGCGTTGCGCTTCGGCGGTGTTTGAAAATAAAAATGATAGAACTATAAAAAAAATGATTTTTCTCATGCCCAATGATGTTGTATATAAAAGGTTTTTGTGTTTAGTGATGTTTTAAACGCTCAAATTTAACAATTATTAAATAATAATTCTTTTTTTGAATTCTAATTCATCATCTTATGATGCAAATTTGGATAATTTTGGTGTTTGCAACTTTTAATATAGTTTTATGCGTTCGAATTATGCTCAACGATGAATAAAACTTAATTTTGTATTGACAATTAGTTAATTTCGCCATTTTAAGGTTTGAAAATAGAATTACAATGAATAATATTTTGATTATTGGAGCGGGGCGCTCTGCTAATGCGCTCATTCAGTATATTTTAGACGAGTCGAAAAAGCATAATTGGTTTGTTACTGTTGCTGATGCCGATCATGAAGCAGCAGCAAAAAAAGTGGCAGGTCACCCAAATGGAAGAGCAACTTGGCTCGATGCACTTAAAGTGAATGACAGGCGCGAATTGATTGGTAGATCAGATATGGTAATTTCGTTATTGCCTGCGCATTTACACCTCGAAGTAGCACAAGATTGTTTAAAACTCAAAAAGCATCTCATCACTGCTTCGTATATTTCAAAACAAATGTATGCTTTGGGCGATGAAGCACGCGACCGCGCATTGATTTTTATGGGCGAAATGGGATTAGATCCAGGCATTGACCACATGAGTGGAAAACAAAAAATTGATAACGTTAAAGCCAAAGGTGGTCGATTAAAATCGTTTAAATCATTTACGGGTGGTTTGGTCGCGCCAGAAAGCGATAACAATCCATGGAATTATAAATTTTCTTGGAACCCAAGAAATGTTATTTTAGCCGGTCAAGGCACTGCACAATATGTTGAAGACGATAAGTTGCGGTATGTGCCATATAATCGTATTTTTTCTCAGACTATCCCGGTTCAAATTCCCGGTATGGGTGAATACGAAGCGTATGTTAATCGCGATTCGCTTTTATACCGCGATCTATACGATTTAGGTCCTATTTCACAGCTGATGCGCGGTACCTTACGCGCAAAGGGTTTTTGTCGTGCATGGAATTCCTTAGTGCAAATCGGCTTAACAGATGGCTCGTTTCCTATTCTCGATTCAGAAGAAATAACGTATCACGAACTCATAGACGCTTATGTTGGTAATATAGCAGGCAGTAGTGTGAAAGAAAAAGTTTCAACACTTATTGGCGAAACGGTAGATTCGGATGTTATCAAAAAATTAGAATGGCTCGGTTTATTTAGTAAACGTAAAATCAGATTAAAAAATGCAACGCCAGCTTTAATTCTCGAAAATTTGCTCCTCGAAAAATGGCTTTTAGAACCAAAAGATAAAGACATGGTGATAATGCAGCACGAATTAGAGTACGAATTGGCGCGCAAAAATCATAGATTAACTTCTACTTTGGTAATGAAAGGCGAAAACAGCGAACTCACCGCCATGTCGAAATTAGTAGGTTTACCGATGGGTATTTTTGCAAAATTGGTTATGCTTGGTAAAATAAATTCTATTGGTGTTAATATTCCTATTATGAAAGAAGTTTACGACCCAGTATTAGACGAATTGAAAGATTATGGCGTTGTGTTTACGGAGAAGGAAGAAATTATTCGATAATCGGTTAATGAATCAATAGTTAATGGTTAATTTTTTTCTTTTTAACCATTTAACCAATCATTTCATAAAAATAAAAATTACTTGGATTTCATCCAAAAACTGCGCACAATTAAAAAAAACCTGTATTTTTGAATTTTAATTAATCAATAATTATGGTTACTTTATCTGGTAATTACGAGGATGGAAAAATAAACTTTGCTGACGGTGTTGAAGTGCCTGTTAATGCTAAAAAAGTAATTGTTGTTTTTTTAGATGACGTTGATGTAAAACAACCATATAAATTGGCTGATGAAGGAGATGCTAATCCAATCTTGTTGGAAGAACCTGTTGCTAAATTACAAGTATTAATTAATGGTAAGTCGTTGGATTATGATGAGGTTAACCATAATAAAATCCTCAATGATAAATTTAGCAATTTGTACAAACATCCAATTCAAAGCGTAAAAAGTTCTCCAAAAATAGAAGAACTGAAACTCAGTTGGAAAAAGAGTAGGGAACTTACAAAAAGTTATAAAGGCTCTTTTTCAGATGCTGTGCGCGAAGAGAGGGATGAGCAAAATTAGGAAATAAGGAAACACTATGAGAATATTTTTAGATACTTCTTCTCTTTTTAAAACTTATCACCAAGAGGAGGATTCGTTTGAGCGTTTTTTTAACGAAGAATTTAAAGAAATTTGATGAAGAAATTACTTTTATTATTCCTTTTTCCTTTTTCCCTAATCCTTATAACGTCTTGCACCTACGCGATTAAAATTCGCGATGGCAAAACCGCGTTTGAGCGCAAGCAATATGCCGTAGCATCGAAGTTTTTTGAAAAAGAATACACGACTACCACCTCACGCGTTGCAAAAAATAAAATTGCGCTTCAACTGTCAGAAAGTTATAATCAATTGCACGATTACCCTAAAGCCGAAGCATGGTATAAAAAAGCGTATGATGGCGGTGCAGGAATTGACGCTTTGAAACAATACGCCCAAACGCTCAAAAAATCGGAGCGGTATAAAGAAGCAATGGAAACTTTTAGAACGCTTGGAGCTGAAATTGGCTCTCCTTACGAATTTAAAAAAGATATTCTATCGTGTCAAACTGCACTATCTTGGTTGAGCGATACCGCATATTCTGGTTATCGCGTTTCGCTCGCACCATTTAATTCACCCCAAAACGATTACGCACCAGCTATATTCGAAAAAGATAAACTCGTTTTTACTTCAGATAGACCTTCATCGAAAGGCGAAAAAAATTATAATTGGACAGGTAAAAAATTTGCAGATTTGTTTTTTGTGGAGCCGTTACATGCAACCGCTCTACCATTCGATGCTGCCATTAATTCCGATTTTAACGATGCTTCTGCAACCTTTACAGAATCGGGTGATAAAGTGTTTTTTGTGCATTCGGGCGGGGAAAAAGATGTCGATATTCAATACACAAAAATTTATTATAGCAACAGAATCAATGGCACTTGGGCAACACCTGAAGTGTTGAGTTTTTGTAAAGATAAAGTAAATTACACAGCCCCGCATGTTACACCCAATGGTAAAATGCTGTATTTTTCTGCAAACGATGCAGAAGGGTGGGGTGGTTACGATTTGTATTTTTGCCCACTTGGGAATGAAGGTTTTACAGAACCTAAACTCATGCCACGTAGTATTAACACCATCGGCAATGAAAGTTATCCATTCACAGATGGCGATACGCTCTATTTTGCATCCGATTATTTGCTCGGCATGGGTGGATTTGATATTTTTAAATCGGTGCGACAAAAAAACGGCGATTGGTCAACGCCCGAAAATTTAAAATCACCGATTAATAGCGGAGCGGATGATTTTGGATTGATAATCGATAAACGTGTACAAAAAGGATATTTCACATCTAATAGATTAGGGGGCGCAGGCAATGATGACATTTATTCATTCGAACGTTTTACGCCACCACCACGACCTGTTGTTATAAAACTTGATACACCGAAAGTTGTCGTGCCGAGTAAAATAGTGTACAAAAACACTTTAGATGTGTATGTTTTAGAAAAAGTTTATTCTAACCCTGATAATCCAAACTCAAAAGTTTTAGGTAGAAAACCGCTATTAGGTTCGACAGTTTCAATGGTTGTAAATAAAAAAACTAAGAATTTTGAAGTTAACCAAGAAGGTTTTATTTCTATTAATTTAGACGATAACAGCGATTATAGTTTTATTGCCACTAAATCTGATTATTTAAATAACACAGCAACCTTCACATCTAAAGGTTTAACACGTGATCCTGCGAATCCAATAAAAACATTTGAAGTTGAAATTTTGCTTGAAAAGGTTTTCAAAAATAAAGAAATCACACTGGAAAACATTTATTATGGTTACGATAAATGGGACATTCGCGATGATGCCAAACCTACTTTAAACGAGTTGAGTAATCTGTTGCAAAATAACCCCGCTATAAAAATTCAGCTCTCAAGCCACACTGATTGTCGCGGTCGAGATGCTTACAACTTAACGCTGAGTCAAAAACGCGCTGAATCTGCTGTAGAATATCTCATTTCACGCGGTATTGAAACCACTCGCTTACGTGCACAAGGTTACGGCGAAACACAACCTGCTGTTAATTGCGAATGTGCAAAATGCACAGAAGAACAACATCAGAGCAACAGAAGAACAACGTTTAAAATTTTGGAGTAAATTACTTAAACGTAACAATTATTGTTCTGTTTATCCATCATTTTACTTCCCAAAACGTGAATTTTTTTGTAGCAGTTCACGTATATAAATTTCCCTCAGACTTCGCAGACTTTCGCAGACTTTTATTTAAATTTTCTGCGAAAGTCTGTGAAGTCTTCGGGAAATATTCCTCGTAATTTTGTAATGAATAATTTATTCTTGAGTACTATCTTAGAAAAAATAAAATGAGAGAAGACCAATTTTCATTTTGTTATGCCATTAAAATTTCAAAAACTAAATACCAAACCCGCGTTATATTATTTGTCAAAGGTTTACCCTTAACTTTGTATCAGATTCTTTAGACGAAACTTAAACATTTTATGGGTAAACTTATAGTCGATGCAAAGCATTTTTGCGTATTACTTTTTGTATGTACAATAAGTAATACCGCTATTTCTCAAATCAATTTTACAGCAAACAATGGCATTAAACCTTATACGGGTGATTTTCGAGCAGGTGTAAATTTCGATATTTATCGAGGATTTACTTCGGGTGATCAAGCTATTATTGCAGCAGGTAGCTCGGCGCAAGGAGTTGCTGGCGTTGGCGTAAAAGCTATTCGACCTTCGTTTCAAGAAGATTTTGCGGAAGCCTACGGTTACGATGCAGAAGATAAATCGTTTGCTATTTACGATTCGATAGGGTTAAAAGATAATACGCTTATCGTCGGTTTTCCATCGGCTGCACACCGCGACCCTACTTTCTATTGCACAGGTATTCAATCGACTGTTTTTGCCAATATGGATTTACCAATTTGGGACAATGGCAAAAATGGAACGCCCGTAAATGACGATAATTATTACGCGCTCTATATTTATAAATTAGCACTGCGCTTCAAAGG
>JAYWBA010000025.1:0-19249 GCA_043781915.1 Saprospiraceae bacterium | reverse complement strand
GATGACTTTAGCAGTAGGCGATCATGTAGAGTTTTATTCTTCCAAAGATTTAAAAACGTGGGAGAAAACGGGTGAATTCGGTAAAAATGAAGGTGCGCATGGTGGTGTGTGGGAATGTCCGAATTTAATTAAAATGCCAGTTGAAGGCACAAAAAATGAAAAATGGGTGCTTATTCAAAGTATTGGCCGTGGCGGACCAACTGATGGCGGCTCATCAACGCAATATTTTGTGGGAGAATTTAATGGCTCAACTTTTATAAATGATAACCCTAAAGACAAAATTTTTTGGCTTGATTACGGTAGCGACAATTACGCAGCAATAACGTTTTTCAATGCACCTGAAAATAAAAAAATACTTTTAGGATGGATGAGTAATTGGTTATATGCTACTAAAGTACCAACTGAAAAATGGCGCAGCGCAATGACGATACCTCGTGAATTGACTTTGAGAACTACAGAATCTGGTTTGCGGATATTCCAAGAGCCAGTTCAATCGTATTTTAATTTAAGAAAAAAGCAAGTATTTATTAAATCGGGAGATGCAAATTCTCATTCAGACACTATTGAAGTCATACACAACTCAAAACTCAATGATATTTACTTAGAAATCAGACCCAATAAATCTAAATCGGAAAGTTTTAGAGTAGTAGCCAGCAATAGGGTAGGAGAGCAGATAGAAATTGGCTACAATCCCGAAAGTAAAACTTACTTTATAGATAGAACTAAAAGTGGAAAAGTTAATTTTGATAAATCCTTTTCAAGTATTGCACTTGCACCAAGAACTTCAATAAATACGACAATTAAGATGCACATAATATTAGATGTAGCATCAGTTGAAGTTTTTTGTGATGAAGGCGAAACAGTGCTTACTGATATTTTTTTTCCAACAGAAGATTTTACGACTGTAAGTCTGATAGGTAATAAAAATATTTTTATAAGAACTAGAGCCCCAAAAACTAAAAGCCAAACGCGAAACTTGCCCCATAAATTCCATGAGTTGAAATACTAAGACTTTTGTGACTTTAACATAAATCTCCAAAGGTTCGGGAACTATTTGAAATATGGTAAAGTAGTTTTATGTTTACATAACCAATGTTATGTTAAATTAATTAAAATAAAAAATTAATCTATAAATAATAGGGTATAGCTATGAGATCTTTGGGTTTTTATTTTTTTTTAGCTGTGATTCGTTATTTTTAATTCTACCTATGAGAACAGATTTAAATTTGGCGATAAAAAAGTTTAAAAGTAAAGTTTCACTTACTTCTTAGGTGGTTTTTCACTTTACATAGTAGGAAATTTGCCGTATTAATCACTGTAATTTCAACAGAAATCTGCTGAATTAAACAGTACCGAGAATTCGCCATTAATTTTCAGCGGGAACAACATTAACATTTTTCTTTGAATTTCAGGGAACTTTTTTGAGGAAACCAAAACAATTAATTTTATAATTTACATTATGTTAATTTAATTCGGAGTTAACTCAAATAGACAATTATAATGGATTGAGGTCGGTTTTTGTGAATAATATAATTAATAGTTGAGTTACATAAATTTCAACGCTTTAGTGTTTTATTGGGTTATAAGTCTTACAGAAATAATTTGACTTACTTTAAGAGATCAATACGGTGAAAAGTTGAAAAACTTATTGAATTTTCTTAGAATAAAATTTACAGCCTTCTCACCCATCATTGTTAAGTAAGTTTATAATTTTGCACGCAGAAATTTAACATAACAATGGTTATGTAAACATAAAACTACTTTACCATATTTCAAATAGTTCCCGAACCTTTGGAGATTTATGTTAAAGTTGCTAAGGTAATTTGTAGGATGATTTTAATGGCACAGTCCTGTTAAAAGCCATCTTTTCTTCAGTGCTATCTTTATCTAAACAAAAATAGCCATGTCGCATAAACTGAACAGTATTACCTTGTTTTAATTTTGATGCTTCAGGTTCAATAAAAGCTCTATTAACCGTTATCAAAGATTCAGGATTAAGAAACTCTGTAAATTCTATTTCTGGATTGCTTGCAGGTTCTTCGGCAGTAAATAATTTATCGTATAATCGGCATTCAATTACTCTTTTGAAATCGTCTGCGACCCAATGCACTGCCGCTTTTACTTTCACCTCTACTAATGGATTATCGCTGCGCGTGCCATGCACATATACGCAATGCACTTCTGTAACATTTCCTTCCGAATCTTTTATGGTATCAGTATGCTGAATAACAAAAGCACCCTTTAGTCGAACCAAACCATTCGGCGATAAACGGTGATAACCTTTAGGTGGCACTTCAACGAAATCATCTTTTTCGATATACACTACACGCGACATCGAAACCAATCGCGAGCCAGAATTTTCATCTTCAGGATTATTTTCTATCGAGAATACAGGATTGCCAACTTCCTCAAAATTTGTAATTACTACTTTTAATGGGTTTAAAACACACATTAATCGGTGAGAAGTTTTATTTAAATCTTCGCGAACAAAATGCTCGAGCAAATTTAAATCAATGACATTTTCTCGTTTAGCGATACCAATTCTCTCGGCAAATGCGCGCAAAGCAGCAGGTGTATAACCTCTACGACGCATTCCTGATATAGTCGGCATGCGTGGGTCATCCCAGCCATTAACTAAATTCAATTTAACTAATTTTATCAATTTTGATTTTGATAAAATGGTGTAACCTACGTTTAAGCGGGCAAATTCAATCTGTCTTGATGGAAATAAATCAAGGTTTTTAATAGTCCAATCATAAAAAGGACGATGCTCGACAAATTCTAAAGTGCAGAGTGAATGCGTAATGTTTTCTAAAGCATCTGAAATAGGGTGCGCATAATCGTACATTGGATAAATACACCACTTGTCACCTGTTTGATGGTGGTGCGCAAATTTAATTCTATAAATAACAGGGTCGCGCATCAACATATTCGACGATGCCATATCAATTTTTGCTCTAACAGAGCAGCTCCCTTCTGCAAATTCACCTTCGCGCATGGCGTTAAATAAACTCAAATTTTCTTCAACTGAACGATTTCTAAATTTAGAATTAATGCCTGCTTGGGTTGGTATTCCTTTTTCAGCAGCGATTTCAGCCGAAGTTGAATCATCTACATAAGCCAAACCTTTTTTAATAAGATTGCAAGTGAGTTCGAAAATTTGTTCAAAATAATCTGAAGCATATCTTTCTTCAGTCCATTTAAAACCGAGCCATTGAACATCTTCACGAATAGAATCGACGTATTCAATTTCTTCTTTCGTTGGGTTGGTATCATCAAATCTTAAATTGGTTCTTCCATTATATTTTAAACCTAAACCAAAGTTTAAACAAATTGATTTAGCATGACCTAAATGTAAATAACCATTCGGTTCAGGCGGAAAACGCGTAGCAATCGTTGCGTGTTTACCTGATTCTAAATCATCTACAATGATTTCTTCTATAAAGTTGAGCGATTTTACTTCTTCCATGACTCGAATTAAACGAATTGAATGAATTAATAGAATTTTATAGTCAGCACTGAATAAAGTATAGAATTAATTAGCGGAAATTTACAGTAAAAAATTCTGCAAATTCCAAAAATTCGCTTAATTCGAGTCACATTCGGCTCGGCATTTCAATACCCAGCAATTCAAAACCATTTTTTAAAGTTTGTGCCGTTAACTGACACAATTGCAATCTAAAATTTTTTGTTTGCAAGTTTTCTTCTTTGAAAATCGAGCAATCGTGCCAAAACCGATTAAATGTTTTTGCTACATCATAGGTATATTGTGCAATAACGGATGGATCATAAGTTTCAGCTGCCTCCCCTACCCTACTTTCAAAAACGTATAATTGTTTGACAAGTTCAAGTTCAGGAAGCAATAATTCATAATCTGGATTAATTAAATCAAAATTCAAAGTATTTTTATGCGCCTCATTTATAACACCATTCGCTCGAACATAGGCATATTGGATATAAGGTCCAGTATGACCTTCAAAATCTACAGATTCTTTAGGGTCAAAAATTATCTTTTTCTTCGGGTTGACTTTAATGATGCTGTATTTCATCGCAGCCATGGCAATTCGACGTACAATTTCATGTCTTTCTTCTGAATTATAGCCCTCTAAAGTGCCGCGTTCTTCCGATTCACGCTCGGCTTCTTTAATCACTTCAGCAATTAAATCATCTGCATCAACTACAGTGCCTTCTCTACTTTTCATCCTGCCCGATGGCAATTCAACCAAACCATAACTCAAATGAAATAAACCAGATGCAAAAGGTTGTTCTAATTTTTTAAGAATTTCAAAGAGTACTTTAAAATGATAATCTTGTTCGTCAGCAACAACGTAAACGACTTTTTGCGCGTGAAAATCGTTTTCACGCAACATTGCCATCCCAATATCTTGTGTTATATAAACGGTTGTGCCGTCTGAACGCAACACTAATTTTTGATCGAGTTTAGCATCCGTTAAATCAATCCAAACCGAAGTATCTTCTTTTCTATAAAAAACACCACTTGCAATTGCACGCTCAATAATTTCTCTGCCAAGTTCGTACTGATCCGATTCATAATAAATTTTATCGAAACTGACGCCGAGTTTTTTATAAGTCTCATTAAAACCCGAATACACCCAATTATTCATTGTTAGCCACAATGCACGTGTTTCAGCGTCATTAGCTTCCCAAAGTAAAAGCATTTTACGCGCTTCTCCTCCGAGTTTTGAATAATTATTGAAATATTCGTTTTTAAACTCAACAAAAAAAGCAGCTTCATTTAACTCTTGGTTTTTTCTTTCAGCGAAAAATTTTTGAGCTTTTTTAAGCGTTTGCCAATGCGCATATTCTTTTTTAAATTCTTGCTCAAACGTAATGTAGTAATCACCTACAAAATGATCACCTTTAATACCTTCACTATCCGGTGTTTTTCCTTTACCAAAAAGTTGCCAAGCCAACATACTTTTACAAATGGCAATACCTCTATCGTTTACAACTTGAACTTTAAAGACTTCATTTCCAGCTGCTTCTACTATTTTCGCGCTCGACCATCCTAATAAAATATTTCTGATATGACCGAGATGTAAAGGTTTATTCGTATTCGGCGAAGAATATTCGATTAAAACGCGGTTTCTTTTTTCGGTTGACAAACCGATTGAAACTTTAGCATAATTTTTTGAAATATACGTCAGCCAGAACTCAAATTTAAGAGAAAGATTGAGGAAACCCTTCACAACATTGAACTTAGAAATTAAATTCCAATTCGATTTTAAGTGCTCTCCCAGTTCATTAGCAAAAACTTCGGGCGATTTTTTTACAAGCTGAGATAAGTTAAAAACTGTAACAGTATAATCTCCTTCATGCTCTTTTCGGGTAATAGCGCAGACAATTTTAGAGGTATCAAATTCAATGTTATAAATTTGTTGGAGTAGTTCCGCAATACGTTCTTTAAATAAATCTTCTATCAAAATCAAAGTATTTCTATTAAGGCTGCAAAAGTAAATGTAAAAAGGTTGATTAACCCAATAATTGTTTGAAAAATGATTTCAAAAACAAAAAAAAGCACTTATAAACATTTTTATTACCTTTTGTTCAAACTATTCAATTATAGTTAAGATTGAGTTAACAATTAGTGTTTTATCTTTGCACCAAAATTTAGTCTTTTTCATTCCACACGTTAAATAAACACAATTTCGTATGAAAAAAGTTTATCTCTCACAAGCGCTACGCACTCTAAGTATTGCGTCAGTGCTATCTCTCATTTTATGCGTGCAAATTTTTGCACAAGGTGTAACTACTTCGAGCATTACAGGTATTATTTTAGACGCAAAAGGAGCTGCTGTTCCATTTGCTGTTGTAACAGCTAAACACGAACCTTCTGGTTCAGTATATGGCATAGAAACGAGCGAAGATGGTCGTTTCACAATTCCTGCGGTTCGTATCGGGGGTCCTTACACCATTTCAGTTCAATTGGCTGGTTCAAAAATGAAAGACCCATCGGAAGGTCAAAATATTTTTTTGAGCCTCGGTGAATCGTACAATTTCAAAACAACACTTGTAGAAGAATCCACTGTTTTAGAAACTGTTATCGTAACTGGAGATAAAAACGGTATCATTAATGGTTCTAAAAATGGAACAGGTACAAATATCGACAAGAATTTGTTAGCCTCATTGCCTACACTTTCACGCTCATTTAACGATATTCTCCGTTTAACACCTCAATCACGTTCATCATCTGTGGCATCTACTGCTGGTGCTGGTTTATCGTTTTCTGGTCAAGATAGCCGTGCTAATAATTTAACAATTGATGGTTCAATATTCAATAATACTTTTGGTTTGGCATCGGGTCCTGGTGGACAAACGAATGCTCAACCTATTTCATTAGATGCTATTGATCAAATCCAAATCAATATTGCTCCTTTCGACGTTCGCCAAGCAAACTTTACAGGTGCAGGTATCAATGCCGTTACAAAATCCGGCACAAACGATTTATATATCAATGGCTTCATCAACAAACGCAATCAGAAATTTGTGGGTACAATGGCAGATACAAGCACTTTAACTGTTAATAGTTTTGATGTACAACAATTGGGTATCAGTGTCGGTGGTGCAGTTGTAAAGAATAAACTATTCTTTTTCGCAAACTACGAACAAGAGCGTCGCACAGACCCTCAATTGATTAGTGCAACTAAAAATGGTTCATCTGGTACAAACATAAACTCGCGCGTAAATGCTGATACTTTGACAGCTTTGAGTAATTTTTTACAACAAAAATATAATTACTCAACTGGTGCTTTCGATAATTACAACTATGCAACATCAAGCGATAAAGCGTTACTGAAGTTAGATTATAACATCAATAATAATAACCACGCGAGTTTTAGGATTAATTATTTAAATTCTAAACGCGATGTTGGTGCAAGCGGTTCTGGCACTGTAAACGGTGCGCGTAATGGCAGTATAACTTCTGGGTTAAATTTCCAAAACACCAATTACATTATAAATAACGATTTGTATTCTGGTATATTCGAGTTAAATAGTATAATCAATCGCAAAGTTTCGAATAATTTCCAAGCTGGTTACACTTATAACCGCGATTTCCGTTCTTCAAATTCATCACTTTTCCCACTAGTTGATATTTTAGGTTCAGATGGTGCTACGCTAACTTCATTTGGCTATGAGCCGTTTACACAAGATAACTTCTTGTATGTATCGACTTTGCAAATTAAAGATGATGTATCTTTTTATCTTAAAAACCACACAGTAACTGCGGGTGTTAACTATCAAGGATTTCAATTCGAAAACTCTTTCAAACCGCGCGGTCAAGGTCATTATACTTACAGCAGTTTGTCTGATTTTTATACAGCAGCGAATGGCGGTACAGTAACACTTAGACAGTTTTTCCAGACAACACCTGGCCCAGGTTTAACGGATATTCCTGTTGCTGTTACAAAAGCTTACCAACCTGGTATTTATGTTCAAGATGAGTTTAAGGCATTGCAAGATCGTTTAAGAGTAACTGTAGGTTTGCGTTTAGATGCTGAAATTTTTGGCGAAAGTACTGCAATTCAAAACAATGAAGCAGCAGCTTTTAAATTTATTGATGGCAACGGAAATACAGTTCAATCAAATACGGGCAGTTTACCAAGTACTCAATATTTATTTTCGCCACGTGTAGGTTTCAATTTAGATGTTAATGGAGATAAAGCTATTCAATTACGTGGTGGTTCAGGCTTATTCACTGGTACTCCACCTTTTGTATATCTTTCTAATGCTGTGAGTAATAATGGTGTTTCACAAGGGCAAACACTTTTGAACAACGTAAAAAACATTCCTTTCAGCACAGACGTTAGGGCGAACTTACCAACTAATGCAGCTGGATTAGCGACTTATAATTTAGCTACGGTCGATCCTAATTTCAAATATCCACAAGTTTGGAGAACTAACTTAGGTGTTGATTTTAAATTGCCAATGGGTTTTATTGGTACTGTTGAAGGTATTTATACTAAAGTTGTGAATAACGTCAATTACACTAATTTAAATCAAGCGCTTCCGCAAGGTTCTTACGCTGCTGCTTCAGGCGAAAATGATACCCGTCCTTATTTTGGTATCAAAAAGTCTGCTGGAGCAGGTCGTGATTCATTAAATCGTGTTAACTATAAAGTAACCGATAATACACAATTGAACAATACGGATCAAGGTTATTCTTATAGCATCACTGCTAAATTAGAAAAACCTTTCAAGAATACAAATTGGTACGGTATGTTAGCATATAACTATGCCGTTGCAAAAGATTTATTCTCTGCAGGTTCAATTGCATTTTCTTCATGGTCAGGTTTCCCTTCAGTTAATGGTAATAACCGTCCTGATTTATCACTTTCTGATAATGATTTACGTCATCGTATCATAGGTGCAGTTTCATATAAAATTCCAGAAGGAAAAATTGGATCGACAATGATTTCATTGTTTATGCAATCGAGTAATCTGGGTAACGCTTCATTTACAGTATCAGGCGATTTGAATGGCGATGGATTAAGTGGTAATGAGTTACTTTACGTTCCAAACAATTCAACGAATATCAAATTTGCTGACGTAACAGTGAATAAAATTCTTATTCCTGCTGCAACTCAACAAGCACAATTTGAAACTTTTATCAATGGCACTGATTATTTAAGTTCTCGTCGTGGTCAATATGTTGAACGCAACGGTTGGGTTTTACCTTTCTTAACCACTTTCGATTTAGCGATAGCGCAGAATTTTAATATTCCTATTAGTGCGACAAAAACGAACTCTATCCAAGTTCGTTTGGATATGTACAATTTGGGCAACTTTATTAATAATTCTTGGGGTGTTGGCAATAGTTTCTTAACTCAGCCTTTGCAATTCAACAAATATGATGCGGCTACAAATCAGCCTGTTTATACACTGCGTACAGCTTATTATAATTCAGCCAATCAATTTCCAGCAAGTGCAACTGCTGCCCGTGCTACTTTAGCGGACGTTTGGCAATTACAATTAGGGGTAAGATATATCTTTAACTAAAAGATTAAAATTCGAATAAGCTAAAAACCCCGCTCATATAGAATATGAGCGGGTTTTTTTTGTTTTTTTTAACATTGAAGCTAAATTGGTAATCCATTCGATTTTTTTCTCACAACTAAACCATCATCTCATAATTTTGTTTAAATCAATGCTTTATAAATGAAAAGCGAAAGTCTAAAAAATAACACGCTTATACAAGTAGATGAAACGGCAAACTTGGTAGATAAAAATTCTAGCAAGCATTTTTTTAGCTGGATAATTGTTGTTTCTTTGCACTAATAATTTGACATGAAAATTTTACTTCGTTCCGGCATTATTTTGGCTTTGGTAGCTGCACTTTATTTTATTAAAAATAAATATTTCCCAGCTGCTTCTCAATCCCCCGCACCTGCAACTAATAATGCAGCATCCAAAACACCTCCAAGTATTGGTGTAAACGCTTATATAGCGCGTACAGAAAAATTAGACAATAAAATTTTTGCTACCGGATCTATTATTGCCTCCGAAAATGTAGACATTAAACCCGAATTAGCAGGTAAAATTGTGAAAATAAACTTTACTGAGGGTAAATTTGTAAAAAAAGGTCAGCCACTAATCAAGTTAAACGATGCTGACTATCAAGCTACATTGAGGAAACTCGAAGCGCAATTAAAAATTGCCCAACAAAGCGAGGCGCGTTTGTCTAAGCTTTTAGCCATTAAAGGTGTTTCACAAGATGAGTATGACGCGGTTGAAAACCAAGTTAATAATATTAAAGCCGATATAGAATATCAAAAAGTCCAAATCGACAAGACAGAAATTTTAGCACCTTTTAATGGTGTTATAGGTTTAAAAAGTGTTTCTGTGGGTTCATTTATTAATGCGACAAGTCAAGTTGCTACCATTCAGGCACTCAATCCTATTAAAATTGATTTCACCGTTCCAGAAAAATATGCTTATCAAGTTAAAATGGGTGAGATATTGAAGTTCAATGTGGAAGGATTAAATCAAGATTTTACCGCAAAAGTTTATGCTGCCGAAAACCAAATTGACCCTGTAACGCGCTCATTGAAAGTGCGCGCTACAGCTGATAATTCTAAAAATTTATTAAAACCAGGTGCTTTTGTGCGTGTCAATTTTAATTTAAACGAAATTGACAAGGCCTTAATGATTCCAACGGAATCCATTGTGGCAATTTTAAAAGGGCAACAAGTCTTTACGGTTAAAAATGGCAAGGCTACACCTACACCTATTGATATTGGAATTCGTACAGATTCTAAAATACAAGTTGTTAAAGGTTTAACAGAAGGGGATACGGTTTTAACTACCGGATTAATGGGGATTAAACCTGGGGCAAATATTATAATTAAGGAAATCAAATAGTGGCGAGTTGTCAGAGGCGAGAAACAAAAGCAACTCCCCATTCACCAACCACCGCTCATAATTCCTTCATTCTTTAATTTTTTAATTCTTTAAAATGTCACTCTCATCAATCAGTATTCAACGTCCAGTTTTAGCGATTGTGATGAACCTATTAATTCTTTTATTTGGAGTGATTGGGTTTAATGCATTGGGTGTTCGAGAATACCCAAGTGTAGATCCGCCTGTTATTACCGTAAGGACAAATTATACAGGCGCGAATCCAGATATTGTAGAATCACAGATTACGGAGCCGATTGAGAAATCACTGACGAGTATTGCTGGCATAAAATCAATAAGCTCAACCAGTGCATTAGGTTCATCGCAAATAACGGTTGAATTTGAAGTTGAATCGAATTTAGAAGCTGCTGCGAACGATGTGCGCGATAAAGTATCGCAAAGTGTCCGCTCATTGCCCTTAGATATTGACGGACCTCCAACCGTTCAGAAAGCGGATGCTAATGCAGAATCCATTCTTTCTATGATGGTTCAGAGCGATACGCGCAACTTATTAGAACTTTCTGATTTTGCCGAAAATGTGCTTGCTGAGCGCGTGCAAACAATTCCTGATGTAGCTAATGTGCAAATTTGGGGACAAAAACGTTATGCGATGCGTCTTTGGCTCAATCCACAAAAATTGGCTTCTTATAGTCTAACGCCTTTAGACGTTAAAACCGCACTCGATAAAGAAAATGTTGAATTACCCTCTGGAAGAATTCAAGGAAATAAGTCGGAATTAACCATTAAAACAGTCGGGAGATTAAAAACTGTTTCCGATTTTGAAGAGTTGATTGTTAGAGAATCGTCGGCAGGTGTGATTAAATTGAAAGATGTAGCGACGGTAACTTTGGGTTCAGAAAATGAAGAGACGCTGCTCAGAGCGGATGCGACGGCGATGATAGGTATTGGTGTCACTCCACAACCAGGTGCAAACTATGTGAAGATTGCTGACAATTTTTATAAAAAAGTGGAACAACTCAAGAGTGAAGTTCCTGCGGATATTAAATTGACTGTTGCGCTAGATAATACTAAATTTGTCAAAAAAGCGATAAAAGAGGTAAGAGAAACAATTTTTATAGCCTTGGGTCTTGTTGTAATAATTATTTTCTTGTTTTTTAGAGATTGGACAGTAGCTTTTAGACCCTTAATTGATATTCCTGTATCGCTTATTGGTTCATTTTTTATCATGTACGTTATGGGCTACTCAATAAATGTATTGAGTCTGCTCGCTATTGTATTAGCAACTGGTTTGGTAGTTGATGATGGAATTGTTGTAACTGAAAACATTTTCAAAAAGGTGGAAGCTGGCATGAAACCAATCCCTGCGGCACTGTTAGGTTCTAAAGAAATTTATTTTGCGGTATTATCTACATCGATAACTTTGGCAGCGGTTTTCATGCCCGTCATTTTTATGAAAGGTTTTATTGGTCGATTATTTCAAGAATTTGGCGTTATTCTCGCGGGTTCGGTTTTAATTTCCGCGTTTGTATCACTTTCTTTAACACCGATGCTTAATGCCTATCTCATTCGAAAAACTCCTAAAAAACCTTGGTTTTATAGAGTAACCGAGCCTTTTTTCAGAAAGGTAGAAGATGGTTACAAGCAAGATTTGCTCAAGTTTATGCGCAGAAAATGGTTAGCTTTTCCCATTTTTGCTTTGATTATTGGAGGCGGTATCTTTTTTTACACACAATTACAATCTGAATTAGCACCGCTCGACGATAGAAACTGGTTGCGCATTTTGGCAACTGGACCTGAAGGAACGACTTTCGAATCAATGGATGCATATATGCAAAAAATTGGCAACTTCATTAACGATAGTATTCCTGAAAAACGGATGGTGATTACTATGACCGCGCCAGGATTTGCAGGTCCGAGTTCACCCAACTCAGGCGGCGGTCGATTAATGCTCACTGATGCAGATACGCGAAAACGGAGTCAACAAGAAATCGCCAATGCCCTTACATTAAAATTGCGCAATTTTACCGAAGCGCGAGCATTTCTCGTACAACAACAATCTGTTCAAACAGGTAATGTGGGTGGGCTTCCAGTGCAGTTTGTGATTGAAGCGCCAACATTTGAAAAATTAGCTGATAAACTTCCAAAGTTTATGGAAGAAGCCAATAAAAGCCCGATTTTCAATGCCGTTGATGTCAACTTAAAATTCAACAAACCTGAACTTTTTGTCACAATAAATCGCGATAAAGCACAATCATTGAATGTAAATGTTTCAGATGTAGCTCAAACACTTCAACTCTCTTATAGTGGTTTACGCTATGGATATTTTAGTCTCAATGGTAAACAATATCAGATAATGGGGCAAATGGAGCGAAAAGACAGGGATAAACCACTCGATTTAAAATCATTATTTGTTCGCAGTAAGACGGGCGATTTGGTTCAGCTTGATAATATTGTGAATGTGCAAGAACGCTCTGAACCGCCCCAATTGTATAAATTCAATCGGTATAAATCGGCTACGGTATCCGCCAGTTTTATTCAAGGTAAAACGATTGGAGATGGTATCGCTGAAATGAAACGCATAGCAGCTAAAACGCTCGATCCATCCTTCACAACAGATTTAAGCGGTCTTTCGCGCGATTATGTTGAAAGCTCAAGCAATACATCCTTTGCTTTTATTTTAGCTTTGCTCTTGGTATTTCTCATTTTGGCTGCACAATTCGAAAGTTTTATAGATCCGTTAATCATCATGTCAACTGTGCCATTGGCATTAGGAGGAGCAATGTTTTCATTGTGGTATTTCAATCAAACGCTTAATATCTTTTCAGAAATTGGGATGATTATGCTGATTGGCTTAGTTACAAAAAACGGAATTTTAATCGTCGAATTTGCTAACCAATTACGCGAGGAAGGGTACAAAAAATTTGACGCTGCGATTGAATCAGCTACAATGCGTCTGCGCCCGATTTTAATGACGAGTATTGCTACCATGCTCGGTTCGTTGCCTATTGCTTTAGCACTGGGTGCAGGTTCAAGAAGTAGAATTTCGCTTGGTATCGTCATTATTGGTGGTTTAACATTTGCTTTATCCCTCACACTTTTTGTCATACCAGCTATGTACGTTTATCTTTCAACTGATAGACATGTGAAATCGATTGATGAATTGATGGGCGATGAAAATAAATTTAAAAGTGAGGAGCTAAAAATTAACGCGTAAGAAAATCAAAAAAGTAATTTTTTATTTTTTTATTTCACAGTAAAATATTTAATCGAATATTTAATTAAAATGAGAATTTCTATAAGAATTATAGTGAGTTTGGTTTGTATTTTTTTGGGTGTTTCAGAAAATAATGTTTTGGCTCAAACGAGGAACCTAAGTCTTGAAGAAGCGATGAAAGTAAGTCTTGCCAATAATTTTGGAATTAAGATTTCTCAAAACGATGCGCACATAGCAGCCAATAATGTGTCACGTGGTAATGCTGGTTTAGAGCCAAGTTTGGGCTTGGTGTCTAACCTAACGCCATCGACGGGTTATACCAATCAAGAATTTTCTACAGGCACAAGCGTGAGCAAGGGCAGTCTGGGCAATGTTTTTTCTGTGGGTTTGCAAGGAAATTACATTTTTTACAATGGCAAAAGAAGCCTTTTAGAATTTGATAGACTTGGAGAATTAAAAAATTTAGCGGATATAAACGTCAGATTAAGCATTGAGCAAGTTGTATATGATGTAATGAGAAGCTATTATAACATCATACGTCAGCAAGAGCTGTACGACGCTTTGAAAGATCAACTGAATTATTACGAAGAACGGGCACGTTTGGCGCAATCCCGTTTAGATATTGGCAGCGGCAATAAATTAGATGTATTTCAAACGCAATCCGATTTACAAATTCAAAAGACACAACTCCTTAGACAAGAACAACAAATCCAAATTGGCAAAATCCAGTTAAAACAATTAATGCTTTTAAAAGATGAATTCAATTATGTCATTACTGATTCGCTCAGATTAAAAAATTATAGTCTAACAGAATTGCAAAATAATGCTAAAACCAATAATATTCAGAATGAAATACTAAAACATCAGACTGCAACAGCTTACATAGTTTCTCAACAAATTGAAGCGCAGAAAAAACCGACGATAAGTTTTAATCCTGGAGTATTTTTGGGGAGAAACGATAACAATGCAGGATTAACTTTAGTCAATCAGAATTTAACGCTCTCGGCTAATATCAACTTAACAATGCCACTCTATGATGGCAAAAATATTCAACGTCAAATTAATAATTCAAAGATTGATTTAGAATCATATAAACTCAGAAAGGATCAATTAGAGTACAATTTAATCGAAACAGTAAACTTACAATATCAGTATTTCAATAATGCTCAAGCCATAATAAAATCTGAAGAAGAAAATCTAAAAGTAGCTCGTCAGAGTATTGAAATTGCTATGGAACGTTTTAGGTTGAGTCGTTCTACCATTTTAGAACTCAATACTTTTCAGCAGGTTTTTGAAAATGGCATTTCGCGTTTAGTAGCTGCAAAATACGACGCTAAAATTGCCGAAATCGAATTGCTGCGTTTGAGCGGAGCACTAAAACCTGTTAAAAACTAAAAATTAATCTTATTTTTTGTGTTTTAATACTTCACTTTATTTGAAATTTGGGTAAAAGTTTATATACTTGTATAGAAATCAGTTTTTACTCAAAATTAGGACACAAGAAAACTGATTATTTTTTCATTTAAAAATTAAACATGATAAAGGTCATAACCCTTTCCATATTATGTGTTGGAGTTTATTTCGCTGATTCAACATTGCAGACAACCAAAATTGATAGACAAAAAACAGAAAAATCGAATACACTCTCACCACTTGAATCACTTAAAGGTTGGAAACTTTTATTCGATGGTAAATCCACTCAAGGTTGGAGAGGTTACAATAATCAAACTTTGAGTAAAGATTGGATTATCGACCCAAAGGATCAATCTCTCACGCTCAATCTTCACAAATTAGAAAATGGCACTTGGAAGTCTGAACCTGGCGACATTATGACAGATGCCATCTATGAAAATTATGAATTACGCCTCGATTGGAAAATAGATAGTTGCGGAAATTCTGGCATCATTTACAATATAGTTGAAGATAGCAGTTTAAATGCAACTTACCAATCTGGACTTGAGATGCAAATTCTCGATAATAATTGTCACCCTGATGGGAAAATCATCAAGCATCGCGCAGGTGATTTATACGATTTAATTAAGTGTACTGTAGAAACTGTTAAACCTGTTGGCGCTTGGAACAAAGTACGATTAATCCAAAAAAATGGTAAAATTGAACAATGGTTAAACGATGTTAAAGTCGTTACGTGCGATATGAACGACCCAAATTGGGAGAAAATGATTGCAAGTAGCAAATTTAAAGATATGCCCATGTTTGGGAAATCTAAAAAAGGACATATTGCTTTACAAAACCATGGCAATCGGGTTTGGTTTAGAAATATAAAAATTAAGATGATTTAAATAGGTTTCAGGTATCAGGAGTCAGGTATCAGTTTTTTAAACACCTGATACCTGACTCCTGAAACCTGAAACCTATTATCTATGAAACTTCTACACACTTCCGACTGGCATCTTGGGAAGAAACTCGATGGATTTGACAGAACACCGGAATACAAAGAGGTTTTCGACGAAATTTATTCAATCGTAGAATCAGAAAATATTGATATTGTACTCATAGCAGGCGATTTATTCGATAATTTTAATCCATCGAATGAAAGCATGGAGATGTTGTACAGTTTTTGTATGCGTTTAACACAAAATGCAAAAAGGCTCGTGATTGCCATTGCAGGAAATCATGATTCACCTGAACGTGTAGAGTTGCCTGATATTTTTTCAAGGTCACGCGGTATCATTTTTTATGGTTCACCTCATACAACTATTCCAAATTTTACGACTGAATCGGGATTTGAGATAAAAAATTCTGAACCACTTTTCATCGAAATTAATGCGACTCATTTTGAAAAACCTTTGCAATTATTTTTACTGCCATATTTAAATGAACAAAGACTATTAATTTTTCTGGGTGAATTAGAAACTGAAAAAAACATCCGCACTTTACTAACTGAAAAACTCAATGATATAACCGAACGCCATAAACGCGATACGTACAAAATAGGAATTGCACACTTATTGGTAAAAAGTAAAGAAGGTGAATTACCACTTGAATCGGATGATGAAAAACCGATTCGTATTGGCGGTGCCGATGCGTTTATCGCAAGTGATTTTCCAGAAAATTGGGACTATTTAGCGCTTGGTCATATTCATAAGCGTATGTCAATCCAGAAGAAGCCCTACCCTATTATTTATTGTGGGAGCCCGATAGCATTAAGTTTTAGCGAAGCCAATCAAGAAAAATTTGTGGAAATTATTGAATTAAAAAAAGGTAAAATTTCAATCGAACCCCGTGTTTTGCAATCGGCTCGAAAAATTACGCAATTACAATTTGATAATTTAGAAGCCATTGAAACTTGGTGTGAAGAAAATCCTAAGACATTGGTACGCGCAAGTGTTCTTACTCAAAATGTTTTAACACCCAGCGACACAAAACATCTTCTGGAAAAATTTCCGAATATAGTACCACCACTCATTCCGATTTTTGTTAATTCTGACGATTCAGAACTCAAAATGGATGCTCAAACTCTAATGAGTACTGATATTCGTGATTTATTCAAAAAATATTATGCTGAAAAAAATAATGGGGTTTCTCCCAATGCCGATATTTTAAACCTTTTTGAAGAAGTTTTGGCGACGGATGTTTAGAAAGCTGTTCGAACTTTCAGTTTTAACATGTAGAGACGCCAAGCTTGGCGTCTCTACATGTTAACCTAACATTAAAAGAATGTTTGTTTTTTAAAGCACAATTTCCGTATTCGGTTTCAATAAATAATCTTTTTCTTTTACATTAATTGTAGCCTCAGCTAATCCTGTATTAGCAATAGTAATTTTAGAACTTGAAACTGTTAAATTTATAATGGCCTCCCTAAAACGAACTTTGAACGACATAGATTTCCAAGTATGTGGAAGGTTGGGCGTAAAAAATAATTTACCATTTTTAACGCGCATACCTCCGAAACCCTTAACAACAGAAAGCCACGTTCCTGCCATCGATGTTATGTGTAAACCATCTTCAGTATCGTTATTATAATCATCAAGGTCAAGGCGGCTTGTACGTAAATACATTTCATTCGCTTTTTCGAAGTTTCCAATAAGGCAAGCTAAAATGACATGAACACAAGGCGAGAGTGATGATTCATGTACAGTACGCGGCTCATAAAAATTGAAATTTCGCTCAATTTCTGCTTTAGAAAAATCATCTTCAAAAAAATAAAGACCTTGTAAAACGTCTGCTTGTTTAATAAAAGGTGACCTTAAAATTCTATCCCACGACCATTTTTGATTGATCGGACGTTGTTCTGGTTTTAAATCAGCGACGGTTAAAAGTTCTTTATCTAAATAGTCTTCCTGTTGCAACCATATTCCACGCGTTTCATCGCGCGGAAAATACATATTACTGATGATGTTGTGCCACGCATTGAGTTCAGTTGTAGCATCGAATTTAGTTTTGGCAACAATCTTCTCAAATCTTGCTTCGTGTTTCAAGTGAACGTATTCAAACGCTTGAGAACAATATTTTAAACACCAAACAGCCAAATAATTGGTGTACCAGTTATTACTCACATTGTTCTCATATTCGTTCGGTCCAGTTACACCCAACATCACGAATTGACCACGTTTTTCTGAAAAAGTAATCCGTTGTGCCCAAAAACGGGCTATTCCTATTAAAACTTCCAGACCAAATTCTGCCAAATATTTTTTATCGCCTGTGTAGTTGATATAATCGTAAATACCATAGGCAATTGCACCATTTCGGTGAATCTCTTCAAATGTAATTTCCCATTCATTATGACATTCTTCGCCATTAATTGTTACCATAGGGTAAAGCGCTGCGCCTTCCACAAATCCCAATTTTTCGGCGTTTTCAATCGCTTTTTGCAAATGTTTGTAGCGATAAACCAATAAATTGCGCGCCACTTTTTCCTCGCTATTGCTTAAATAAAAAGGAAGACAGTAGGCTTCGGTATCCCAGTAAGTAGAGCCACCATATTTTTCGCCCGTAAAACCTTTAGGTCCAATGTTTAAACGCGCATCTTCTCCTGTATAGGTTTGTAAAAGTTGAAAAATATTGAATCGAATCCCTTGCTGAGCAGCAATATCGCCTTCAATGACTATATCCGATTTTTCCCAGCGCGCGCGCCAAGCCGATATATGTGCGTCGAATAAAATCAAATAACCAGCTTTTGCTAAATTTTTAAGCTTCTGTTGCGCTAAACTTAAAAGTTTCTCTTTTGGATAATTTTCTGAACTGAGGGCAACTGCTATTTTTTCAATACTCGCTGTATCCCCTTCTTTTACATCAATTGAAACTGTATGGGAAGCAAATTTTTCTTTCTTAATACGCTCCGAAACAAAATCCGTAATTTCTTCGCCATTATGGCGCAATTTAAACTGCGTACCTGTAACTACTTGAAACGCTGTTTTCTTTGTTTCACAAACTATAAAAGCTGCGTCGTTTTTGACTAATTTCTTAACTTCTATCCAAAAAGTGTCGCCATAATTAGCATCTTGATTTTTTACATCGCCGTTAAGTGTCGGTATAAATGTTATTTTGCCTGAAAAATTGACAGCTTTAATTGTGTAATACAGAGCAGCACATTCATCGTTCGCGATTGAGCAAAAGCGCTGAGCATGAATGGTAATAATTTTGCCAGATTTTAATTTAACTGTTGTTTTTCTATCCAAATAACCTTCGTGCATATTT
>JAYWBA010000024.1:0-7226 GCA_043781915.1 Saprospiraceae bacterium | reverse complement strand
AACTTTGATGAAGTTATAGCTAAATATATTATGCCTCAAGCCAAACAATTTATGCAAATTAGTAGCATGGATGCGTTTAAAAAAGCTGGCAACAACCTTGAATACAGCTTAATTCCACTTACCGATATTCATTTAAAATCGGATAGATTTCCAGAATTAGGGACAAACGGTAATATACAGTATGTCTATATTTTTTCAATAGTTGCTTTGTTCGTTTTGTTATTAGCGTGTATCAATTTCATGAATCTTTCTACGGCGCGTTCAGCTAATCGAGCCAAAGAAGTAGGAATTCGAAAGGTTCTTGGCACGGATAAAAGCACTTTGATGGCGCAATTCATTTCTGAATCATGCTTTATTAGTTATCTTGCATTTTTGGTTGCGCTCTTGCTTACATGGCTTGTCTTGCCTGCATTTAATGACATGGCGGACAAATCTTTTTCTTTCAACACAATTCTTAGCTTCCACAATTTACCCTTTTTGCTCGTTTTACCCTTTTTGATAGGCATTTTAGCAGGTTATTATCCAGCAATTATTCTATCGTCTTTCAAACCCATTGCTGTATTAAAAGGTCGATTAGGTAGAGCCGTCATGCCTGGCGGCTTCAGTTTTCGCAATGTTTTAGTTACTTTTCAATTTGTAACTTCCATTTTTTTAGTGATATGCACAATGGTTGTTTACAAACAGCTCAATTATATCCAGACAAAAAACATTGGTTTTAATAAAGATCAAGTATTAGTGGTTACTGGGACGGGGGCACTAAAAAATAATGCGGAAGTTTTTAAAAATGAGGTATTAAAAATCTCAAGTGTAAAAAATGGCACTTTTGCGGGGTATTTGCCCGTTGCTAATTCATCGCGTAATGACAATACTTTCTCGAAGGATGCGGTTATGGATATTAAGAATGGCTTCAATATGCAGATTTGGGGTATAGATCAAGATTATATTCCGACTTTGGGCATGGAAATTATTAAAGGTAGGAACTTTAATAAGGATTTCAAGACAGACTCAAGCGGTGTTATTATAAATGAAACTACGGCTAAAATTTTAGGTTATGACGACCCAATCGGTAAAAAGCTTTATCATTCAGACGGAACTCCTGGCGCAAAAACTATTACTTATGAAGTTGTAGGTGTTGTAAAAAACTTTCATTTTGAATCCTTACGGCAAAATATTGGTCCGTTGGCAATGAAATTGGATAGAGCCGCAATGGCAATGGCTTTTAAAGTCAGTACGAACGATATTCCAACTTTGGTAAAATTAATAAAAACTCAATTCAAATCGCTTGCACCAGAAATGCCTTTTAAATATCATTTTTTGGACGAAAGTTTTGAAGACATGTATCGAACCGAACAACGGGTAGGTAAAGTGGCTCTCACTTTTGCTATGCTCACTATTTTTATTGCTTGTTTGGGACTTTTCGGTTTAGTTACTTATATTTCTGAACAACGGACTAAAGAGGTCGGCATTCGAAAAGTTCTGGGCGCATCTGTTGGAAACATCACTGTGCTTCTTACTAAAGATTTTATCAAATTAGTAGCAATAGCTATGGTAATTGCGGCACCTTTCGCTTGGCTTTTAATGAATAAATGGCTGCAAGATTTCGCCTACCGAATCAACATTAGTTGGTGGATATTTGCAGTGGCTGGTTTCACCGCTTTGCTCATTGCTTTATTGACAGTGAGTTATCAAGCTATTAAAGCAGCGGTGGCGAATCCTGTGAAATCGTTGAGAACAGAATGAGTGGGGGCAGTTAATGAGATAAATTAATTAAACATGAAAATACTTCTTTTTATACTTGTGTTGCAGATGCCGACTTTAGCGTATTCTCAAAAACACAATTTTTTTAATCTTGATTCACCAACCGAGCAACCCGTTCTTTTCGCACCGGGTATTGTATCAGATGAATTTGGAAACAGAGATATGGCAATTTCGCCCGCAGGCGATGAACTATTTTATACACTGCAATATTTAAGCGGAAGAAGTTTTAGCACAATAATGCGTTCAGTAAAAGTTGGTAATACTTGGAGCAAGCCTGAAGTTGCTACTTTTTGTGGGAAATATAATGATTTAGAACCTGCTTTTTCTCCTGATGGCAAGAAGTTATATTTTGTTTCTAATCGCCCATTAAATGACACGTCTTCAACTTTAAAAGACTATGATATTTGGTTTGTAGAAAGACAAAAAAATAATTGGAGCAAACCCCAAAATCTTGGAGCACCGATAAATTCCACTAAAGATGAATTCTACCCATCTGTGACTAAAAGCGGAAATATTTATTTTACAAGAAATATGGGTGAAACAGACGAAGATATTGTTGTTTGCAATTTTCATAATAATACCTATGACACTGCTGTTAGTTTGCCGAAAACTATTAATTCTATGGGTGGTGAGTTCAATGCTTTTGTTGACCCTGGTGAGAAGTATATAATTTTTACAGGTTACAAAAGAAAAGATAATTACGGCAGTGGCGATTTATTTATTAGTTTTAAAAATGCGCAAGGTGAATGGTCAGAGTCTAAAAACTTGGGAAAACTCGTAAACGGTGCCGGACTTACTTACTGCCCTTTTGTTTCTCCTGATAAAAAGTATTTTTTCTTCTCGAGTAGTCGAGGATATTTTAAAGCACCATTCTCAAAACAACAAAATTTAAAAACACTTCAAAAATTAATACATAGCCCTTTGAATGGTTGGGATAATATTTTCTGGATGGATGCTTCAGAAGTATTAAAACCTCAAGTGTCAGGGGTCAGAATAAAGTAACTACACCTTCGGTTGAAAGGAATTATACCCCCAAGAGAAATTGTTTTAATTTGTTAAACCGTAATTATGGATATTAAAAATTCAATGTCGAGAAGAATGGTGGTTAAAAGTTCCATATTTGGAATATTGGCTGTGCCTATTCCCAATGTCATTTATTCTAAAAATATTGCAAAATTAAAAGATGTAACACAATCAGCTACTACTGTATCGAAGAGTTATCCTGCCATTGGTGAAGAAATAGTGTCGGAAGTAGTGGGTGTTTCACATTTTAATTTAGATAGGTTAAAAGAGCTGGTAAACAAAAGGCCTGAATTGGCACGTGCCACTTGGGATTGGGGATTTGGTGATTGGGAAACAGCTATTGGAGCAGCCTCTCATGTTGGCAGAAAAGACATTGTGGATTATTTATTAAAGATGGGTGCGCGACCTGATATCTTTACTTTTGCCATGTTAGGAGTTTCCGAAACAGTAAAGTCAATGATAGAATTTTCTCCAGGATTACAACGGACATTGGGTCCGCATGGCATCAGTTTACTTCAACACGTAAAAAATGGTATTGCATCTAAAGTAAGCCCTTTAGATGAAGCCAATAAATTAGTTGATTATTTGGTCGCGTTAGGCGATGCTGATGGTCAAAAATACTTATTGGTCGATGATTTGGATAAACAGAAGTATTTAGGTGATTACAAATATGGCGACGGCGATTGGGAAGGTTTTTCAGTCAAGTTGAACATGAAAAAATTACTTTCATTGGGCAAAATTGGAAAATTTGGTGGCACACTTTTAAAAATAAGTGAAAATAAATTTACTTACAACGGCACTCCTTCGGTTGAAATTTCTTTTCAGATTGAAAACGACAAAGTCATTTCTCTCACTGTACACGAACCTGAATTGACTTTAGTTGCCAAAAAATTGTAAAATAAAACTTTAAAAGGTTTCAGGAGTCAGGTTTCAGGGTCAGGTATCAGGACAAAGTAAGCTACACCTGATACCTAACACCTGACACCTGATAGCTTTTAAAGTGCCTTTCCGCTCTCTAATTTTTTGATTGAAGTCTCAAGACTCTTTTTATTGCCCTCGTCAGGGGCTTGCGTTAAAGCAGTTTTGGCATATTTTAGAGCTTCAGATAAATTGCCCATAGCTGATAAACCACGCATCATACCGACAGTAGTAGGCCATTTGCCGTCATTTTTTTTATAATTTTTTTCAAAAATTGCCATAGCCTCTGGAATTTTTTTATCAGCTAATAACTGACGACCATAACCGTGTAATTCTATGGCATTGGCATTATCAAGTGCGGTCGCCATAATTTTATCCGCTTCGTCTTTTTTACCTAATTTATTAAAAAGACCCGCTTTAGTACTCAAGGCAGCAAAAGTTTGAGCGCCACCTAAGCCAGGGCTCGTAGCAGATTCTATCCAAGTTATTGCTTGATCTGTATTGACATTATTTTGAAGGCACCAAGCAGCAGCAGCTTGCAAACTCGATGGATCAAATCCCATTGCTCCACTCATTTGAGTTTTGATGGATGCTAATGTAGTTCCAGCAATATCAACTTCGACATTGAAAGGAATACGCCATTTTTCCCATTCCAATGCAATTTCAACAGAATGATCTGTTTGATTATTGAAAGTATAATCCAATCTTTCTCTGCTTGTAGGTAGATTTTTTTGTTGTTTGGTTGATACATGCAAAACATCTTGTGTCTTGTCATAAAAATAGCTCCCCCATTCATGTGTATTCTTATTGAAAACAAGAACGCACGAATCGGGATAAACAGCAATAAAAAAACCGTATTTTCCAGCTGCAAGTTTTTGTCCGTTGATGGAAACATCTGTTGAAAACGACATTGTTGTTCCTTCATCAGCACCTGCACGCCAAGGTGATTCAACTGTTGAACCGAAACCTAAAACGGTGTATCCATAAGGCACTGTGTTCGTTCCCCAAATATTTCCTTCTCGTCCCCGAACAGCGGGAGAACCATATTGAATACCTATTTCCGTAACCCCAACTGTTCGACCAACCGAGCTTCTATAGTTAGTGACTTTAGGATCGGGTAGGCGTAATAATTGCGCTTTGAGTTGGGTAAAACCCATGATGAACAAAAGGGAAAATAGCGTAATTTTTTTCATGTTTAAATTTTTAAAATCTTCGTCTTGCAATATTACATACTATACTTATACAATGACAAAAGTTTATAAAAAAAGTTGCTTTCCGGAGTTAAAATTGAATTAATTGCCAAAATATTCTTTCTTCGAAAAGGATTTCTGAGAATTCATCTGCCATATACTGAAAAACATAGCTCAAAACCCTAAAATTATAACGCATAACTCATTATATTTGCCTTAGGGAAAAAAAATAGTGCAAATATTCGAAAATTGATGTTTTATATATTTCTCTAAATAAAACGATTAGATGTCTATCTATAAAAATAATGAAATATTACTTTACGGGTTGGTTTTAGCCTTATTGCTTTTTCTGATGCAGTGGCTTGAATATAAATTTTTAATACTCAATAATGCAACAGATATTTATGTAGGCATGATAGCATTGTTCTTTACAATTTTAGGATTTTGGCTGGCTTTGAAGATAACGAAACCCAAAATAAAGGAGATAATTGTTGAAAAAGAAGTCAGAGAGAACAACCAAACGATAGACGTAAAAAAAATTGCGGAACTTGGATTGAGTGGCAGAGAATTAGAAATTTTAACTTTGCTCGCACGCGGCATGAGTAATCAAGAAATTGGAAACGCTTTATTTATTTCTTTAAGTACCGTTAAAACGCATACTTCCAACGTGTTTGAAAAACTCAATGTAAAACGTAGAACCCAAGCCATTGAAACAGCTCGCCAGTTAAATCTCATCAAGTTGGCATAAATGACGATTTTTTAATCGTACTAAAGTATGATTTTCAATCTGTAACTTTTGATTCCTACCAAAGTATGATAAGAGTTAAATGCAATGCTCCTATTTTTGAACCATTGTTTAATTAAAATCTATTTAAAATGAAAAAATTAGTTTGGACTTTTGGTTTAATTGCTGGGCTTATATGTTCTGTTTGGATGGCTGGATTTATTTTATTGGGTAAATTTGATGACTTTGACAACGGCGTAATTTACGGATATGCCTCAATGATTATCGCCTTCTCAATGATTTTTGTCGCCATTAAATCTTATCGTGATAAACACTTAGATGGGAAAATTTCTTTCAAAACAGCTTTTAAAATTGGGCTGTATATCACGTTGATTGCTTCTACACTCTATGTGTTTACTTGGCTATTCTGTTATTTTAATTTTTTACACGATATTGGCGATAAATATGTGGCGCACACAATCGAAAAAATGAAAGCCAATCACACACCTCAAATCGAGATTGATAAATACAGGACAGCGATGAACGATTTTGGCAAAAAATATGATAATCCCATTTATAATGCCTTGCTTACTTACACTGAAATTGTTCCTGTTGGTTTGCTCATTACCCTAATTTGTGCGTTTATTTTGAAATCGAAGAAATAGCTTTTTATAGAACTTCTATTTCTGCTTTTCGACCTATAAATTGTGCTGCCATTTTTTTAGTTCAGCTAAATCTATCTCTAATGCACTACTTTTAGCTGTAGAATAATTCTGAAAATTAATTACGTTGTCTGTTACGTGTATCAAAACCGAACAACGAGTGTATCAAAACCGAACACTTTTGAATAAAAAAACTATCTAAATAATTTATAACCAACGATTTAATTTTTGGCATGGGATTGATATATAAGTGATAAGTGCTAATTTCGAGCTGACACCTAAACTTTTTAAAACAAACCATGATAAAGAACTATTTCGTAATCGCTTGGCGGAATCTCTGGAAAAACAAAATTTTTTCAGCTATCAATATAATGGGCTTAGCTTTGGGTATGGCGTGTAGCTTACTCATTATGCTTTGGGTGCACGATGAATTAAGCATTGATGCCTTCCATACAAATAGCCCGCAACTTTATACCGTTTATGAGCGGCAGTACCACGACGGTAAGGTGGATGTATTCTATAATACTCCTATGCTCATGGCGGATGAAATGAAAAAAGTATTGCCAGAAGTGAAAAATGCGTGTAGTGTTGATTATAACTATAAGCAAACATTTGAAGTCAATGGGAAAAACATTAAAATGGACGGCATTTATGCTGGAGCCGATTTTTTCAAAATGTTCAGTTATCCCATTTTACAAGGAAACACAGATGAGGCGTTGAGTAACCCTAAAAGTATATCTATTTCGCGTAAAATGGCTGAAATTTTCTATGGAAGTCCAGAAAAAGCGATAGGCAAAACGATACGTTATAGCGATAAAGAAGATTTGTCAGTATCTGCTGTTTTTGAAAATGTATCCAATTTTGCTTTTGAGAAATTTGATTACGTTCTTAATTGGGATTTGATGTTAAAAGAAAATCCGTGGGGAACAGATTGGGGCAATAATGGTGTAA
>JAYWBA010000023.1:0-19510 GCA_043781915.1 Saprospiraceae bacterium | reverse complement strand
TCGCCAACAGTAAATTTTAAGATTTCAAACCCACTTTGTTCTTTGCAACTCATGCCGTCAACAACGGCTTCCCAAATCCAGTTGGAGTAAAAAATATTGTGCGCAAAGATATCAATATTGTAAACACGCATGTGATCCAAATCAATATTGTGCGGTGTGAGTTCGCGTTTTGCGTCGGAGTTGAACTTATCCAAAACTAAAGCACTGTTTTCAACAGCAATGGCGCCAATTGAAAAGCGAAATGGTTTTTCTTCGGGTGTTGTATCGCGCGTTGCCTTTATTGAATCAACATTAACTGGAGCAGCTAAGAGTTTATTATAATTTTCAATTTTTTTCAGCGTGTTGTTTATCGACTCTGGAAATTCTTGAAGTTTGACGTATAATTGCTTGAAATTGACATTTGCAATATCAACCAAACGTTTGGGTAAATCAACAAAATTGGCAGTCACTAAAGCATCGTCCCAAGCAAACTGTTGATATTTACCATCGTATCTATCTTCAACACTAAAATTGATGTGGCGTAACCTTATTTTTGAAAAACGGATATCGGGCAGCAGTCTTTTGATTTTGGTTTTCGGATCTTTTTTATCTTTGTCAGAAAAATAATCGACAATGAAATCAAAATTATATTTTTCTGTACTGTCCGCTCGTTTCAATTTCACGACTGCATCAGAAATAATCAACTGATTAATTTGCATTACACCCCAAAAAAACGAAGTAGGATTAACTTGCACTTCCATCAATTTAATAGAAGCCAACGTATCGGCGGGTGCATTTTGTTCACTCAAATATATTCCTTTTACATTTAAAGTGCCGAGCAGACTTAAATTAAGTGCGTCAATCTTTACAGTGCTGTTAAATTCTTTCGAAAAATAATGTGATGTATAATCAACCAAGCGTTTTTGAACTGGCGCCCATTGAATAAGCGTAACAATTCCAAAAAAAAGAAGGAATAAAAAAAGAATAATTCGGAGAAATAAATAAAAACCCCGCCTAAAAGTAAACTCACGTGGTTTAAACTTAGGTAATATTGCTAATAGCGATTTCCGAACTTGGTTTTTTTCTTCTACCATCACTTTCAATGGTTAATTGTCAATGATTAATGATTAACGGCTTGAATTATTACCATTAACAATTGACCATCCAGCATTAACCATTTTTAAGAACGTATAAAATTAGATATCTACTTACTAAAATCCAGCTTTAAGTTTTTAATAACACCTTAATTAAACCCAGATTAAACGATTAATGGGTACGTAAGAATTTTTTCCGCAATTCTAAAAATCTGTTAATCTGTTAACTCTTGGTCAAAATTACGCACACTTTATACAAAAATCACACGCTTTGCGTTAAAGCGTGGTATTAAATTTTAATTTTTGAATGAATAGTCATAAATTAGTTCTTCACGCAACCTTTCTAAGTATTTCGTTTTTAATTTTTTCATCTTGTAAATCCGATTCCAATAAAAATGTAGTCCCAAAAATACAGGTCGAACCTTTATCAGTTCCCGTTACGCGTTTCGAGCAAGAACTTTTCAAACTCGATACGTTTAAGCTCAATACAGAAGTTGCTAATTTAGAAAAGCGATACCCCAATATCAGCAATGTCTATTTTGAAAAAATTATGGCAGGTAGTGCGCCGCATCAGTTTTTAAAAGAGCTGCCAGGCTTTCTGAGTGATAAAGAAGTGCGCCGCGTAAACGATACAATTCAAACCGTTTTCAAAGATTTTGCGCCTTATCAAAATGAAATAAATTCGGGATTTGGTTATTACAAACATTATTTCCCAACACGACCGATACCACAAGTTTTTACTTTTTTTTCGATGTATGCTTACGGCGTTACGCCTCCAACCGATAGCACGATGGGAATCGGGCTCGATTTTTTCTTAGGCGAAAATCATTACGCCTATAATTTTATCGAAAATCTGCGGTTCCAATATATCAAGCGCGCACTCACGCCACAACACTTAACTAAAACGCTTTTCGAACGTCTCATTTTAGCCATTTCGACAGCTCCGCGCGAACAACGTTTGCTCGACCAAATGCTCGCAAATGGCAGAACGCAATATATTTTAGAAGCGCTTTTGCCGAACACGCCCGATAGCATTCGGTGGGCATACACGCAAAAACAATTTGAATGGACGCGAGATAATGAAGCGCGAATCTGGGCGCAAATTTTAAAGGAAAATTTGTTGTACTCTACCGAAATTCAAAAAATTAGTAAATTGGTTAATCCAAGCCCAAATGCAGGTGGTATGCCACCTGAAGCACCTGGAAGAGTAGGAAATTATATCGGTTATAAAATAATTGCGAGCTATATGAATCGCCATCCAGAAACTACTTTTGAAGAATTGCTGAAGCTGAATGACGCTCAGAAAGTTTTGGAGGAGTCGAAGTATAAGCCTTAGTAGCGACAAGGCAGTGCCTTGTCTCGAGTCGTAAAAAAATATATCCCTTGTTCTTTATTACCTATTCCTTAATTGTTTATCTTTGAACCAAATAATTAGAAAATGATTCGTAAAATTATTCGCTTCGCGCTCTATGTCGCAACTCTCGCTATTGCGTGGGTAGGATTTTGGCTAGCTTATGGCACAATTAACGATTGGAGACCAAAAGGTGGTGAAAAAACAACATTGAGTGTTTACGGAAATACAAACACAAAAAAAGTTGCGCCCGATTCGTTCAATATTTTCAGTTGGAATATTGGTTATTGCGGCATGGGTGCTGAAACCGATTTCTTTTTCGATCGTGGTGCAACGCATACATCGGGTGGTGGTATGGTTTTTCCACCAAAAAATTTAGTCGAAAAATACCTTAACGGTTTTGAAGCCACACTTAAAAGCAATCCTGCCGATTTTTATTTTATTCAAGAGGTTGATACACTCGCTAAGCGCAGTTGGCACATAAACGAATTTACGGAAACACTCAAAAATCTACCAGATTATAACGGTGCTTTGGGCATAAACTACAATTGCAAATTTGTTCCGCTTCCCACATTCGAACCATGGCATTTTTATGGTGATGTAAAAGCAGGTGTTGCTACGTTTGCATCTGTTCAACCAATTGAAACAACACGACATCAACTACCAAGCGAATACGGATGGCCCACACGTATTTTTCAACTCGATAGATGTTTGTTGGTAGAACGTTTCAAAACCAAAACGGGAAAAGATTTGGTGCTCATCAATATGCACAACTCAGCGCACGACCATGATGGCTCGCTCAAGAAAAAAGAAATGCAGTATTTGAGCGATTTTTGCACTGCTGAATATCAAAAAGGAAACTACGTTATTGCGGGTGGTGATTGGAACGAATGCCCTCCGTATTTTAAATTTGATGCGCTTATGCCTGGCAAAGGTGATGGTTACGAGCAAATAAACGTTGATGCGACTATGTTCAACGATTTTCAATTCATTTACGATCCATTACACACCACCAATCGCAAAGCTGATTTACCTTACGTTCACGATAAAACATTTAGTACCATCATCGATTTCTTTTTGGTTTCGCCCAATGTGAAGAGCGATGCTATTAATGTGCTTTCTGATGCGGATTTTAAATACTCCGATCACGAACCGATTGTTGGGAAGTTTCATTTGCTGTAATTAGGGGTCAGGCATCCGGGGTCGGGTATCAGGTGCTTAGATTTTCCTAAACCTTGATACCTGATAATTAAACATACAGAGCAATGAAATATTTATCTACATTTTTCACTCTTCAGTTTTCACTTTTCACTTTTTCACTGATTTCTCAAACATCATGGATTAGAATCAATCAATTAGGATACTTACCAAACGATGTGAAAGTGGCCGTCTTAGTCAGCAAAGAAACAATTCTACCCACATCATTCAAAGTTTGCGATGCACTTACAGGCAAAACTGTTTTTCAAACCAATAAAATAACGCCTTTTGGGACTTATCATTCAGCGTTTGTAAGCACTTTTCGATTAGATTTTTCAGATTTCAAACTGCAAGGAAGTTACTATCTCGAATTAGAAAATCTGCGCTCGCCCAATTTTAGAATAGGTGACAATGTATTTGATGGTTGTGCCGATTTTTTGCTAAACTATATGCGGCAGCAACGGTGCGGATTTAATCCAACGCTTTTAGATTCTTGTCATACCGCAGGCGGCTATATTTTGTATCATCCCGATAGCACCAAAAACAATACACCGTTTAAAATTTTTGGTGGTTGGCACGATGCATCCGATTATTTACAATATGCCAGTACGACTGCGAATGCAGTGTATCAAATGTTGTTTGCGTTTAAAGAAAATGGTAAAAATTTCACAGATAATTACGATGCCATTGGTTTGAAAAAATCGAATGGCATTCCCGACATTCTTGACGAAGCTAAATGGGGATTAGATTGGTTGGTGAAGATGAATCCTTCGAAAGATGAAATGTATGCGCAACTCGCAGATGACAGAGACCATAAAGGAATGCGATTGCCAAACAAAGATACTTTTACTTACGGCGCAGGACATGGTTTAGCGCGACCTGTTTATTTCGCGAACGGAAAACCACAAGGCATATTCAAATATCAAAATCAATCAACGGGAGTAGCTTCATTGGCAGGAAAATACGCAGCTGCTTTTGCTTTAGCAAGCGATGTTTTGAAAAAATACTATCCAACTTTTGCCGATTCGCTTTTGCAAAAAAGCTTAGATGCCTATCAACTCGGATTAAAATATCCTGGGGTTGAACAAACTGCACCTTGCCGTGCGCCTTATTATTACGAAGAAGGAAATTATACTGACGATATGGAGCTTTCGGCTATTAGCCTTGAGCAATTAACTTTGAGCTTTGAGCTTCCAAATCAGAGTAGCTCACTGCTCAAAGCTCAAAGCTCAAGGCTGATTGATGAAGCTTCTGCATTTGGAAAACAAGAACCAACAACGCCTTGGCTCGGTGCTGATACTGCGAGACATTATCAATGGTATCCGTTTGTAAATTTAGGTCATTATTTATTGGCAAAAGAAGGTAATAAGGATTTTGTAAATTATTTAAAACTCGGTTTAACCAAATTACAAGTGCGCGGAGCGAATAATGCTTTTTTAAACGGCGTGCCTTTTATTTGGTGTTCGAATAATTTGGTGGCTGCGGCACTAACGCAAGTGCAATTGTATAGAAAACTCACCAAAGACAATTCATTTTTAGAAATGGAAACATCTTTGCGCGATTGGTTATTTGGTTGTAATGCGTGGGGAACGAGTATGATTATTGGTTTGCCACGTCAAGGAATATCTCCTCGAGATCCGCATTCAGCTATGAGCTATGAGCAATTAGCTATGAGCCATGAGCATGGAATTAAAGAATTAAGGAATGAAGAAATGAAAAAATTACGCGATTCCTCGCAACCGCATTCCTTCACTCCTTCATTCTTTAATTCTTTAATTCCTACAAGTGGTGGATTGGTTGATGGTCCGATTTACAATTCCATTTATTCAAAACTCATTGGCATAAAACTGAATCACACAGATGCTTTTGCACAGTTTCAATCAGATTACGTTGTTTATCACGATGATGCTGGTGATTATTCATCGAACGAACCAACAATGGACGGTACTGCGAGTTTGACGTATTATTTTTCGACTTTAGAAAATTCACTTCCAAATAAAAAAATTATAAAAGAAAAATCTGGCGTCTTAACACGATTTGATTCTTCGCAAAAAATAATTCGATTGGTTTTTACAGGTCATGATTTTGCGGAAGGTGGCGATAAAATTTTAAAAACCTTGAAAAAAGAAAACATCAAAGCCTCTTTTTTCTTAACGGGTGATTTTTATCGCAAATATCCAAGTCTTACAAAAAAACTTAAAACCGATGGGCATTATCTCGGTTGTCATTCCGATAAACATTTGCTCTATTGTTCTTTCACTCAACGCGATTCTTTAATGGTTTCGAAAGAACAGTTCTTCTCAGATTTGCGTAATAACTATACAGAGCTTTCTAAACTCGGCATTGAGAAACAAAACGCGAGCTACTTTTTGCCCCCTTACGAATGGTACAATGATAGTATTGCTAAATGGTGTGAGGATGCAGGTGTGAATTTAATAAACTTTACTTCAGGCACGAGTTCTAATGCAGATTACACGACACCCGATATGAAAAATTATAAAAGCAGTGAAACCATTTATAACAATATTTTGAACTACGAACTCAAAAGTTTTTCTGGTTTGAATGGATTTATATTACTCACTCATATAGGCGCAGGACCATTGCGCACTGATAAATTTTATGATAAATTGGGTGATTTGATAAAAGTTTTGAAAAGCAAAGGATACTTATTTGTTCCATTATAAATCTGAATCATTTTTTTATTTGACATCTTGAAATCAGAGAGCAGAAAATCTCAATTCAAAATTAATCTGTAAAAAATATATGGAATCTATTGTGTTATACTTATCTTTATTGCAAATTTGAGCAAATTAAATGGGGTTAGATAATTCATTTAGACACAAAGATGTGAGACTTGCTAAACTTTTAGTTCAAACTGAAATTTGGATGAACCCTAATAAATTTATTTTTACTCTTCTATTCTTAGGGTTTATCAGTTACAATCTGAAAGCGCAATTTAAAAACATGAAGCGCTTCGAACCACCTGAAGGCGTCAACATGGGTTTAGTGACGGGCATTTCTCAAGATATTAAAGGTTATATGTGGTTCGCAGGTACGGGGCTGTACCAATATGATGGTTATCATTTAAAATATTATTCGAACGATCCAGAAAACCCCAATTCACTTGGCAGTAACCAATTAGAATCAATTTGCGCAGATAAAAACGGCATTATTTGGATTGGCACACAAGGCTATGGACTGGATCGATTAGATCCAGCTACAGGAAAATTTACACATTATCGACACGATCCGCACGATGCTACGAGCATTTGCCATAATAAAATTACCGCTTTAACGCAAGATTCAGAAGGGGTTTTATGGATAGGTACACATGGAGGTCTGGATTGTATGGATTCAAAAACAGGAAAACTTACGCATTATCGCCACGATGCTAATGATATGAAAAGCCTAAGTTGTGACCAAGTGCGCTCAATTTATGAAGACAGACAAGGAACGCTGTGGATTGGAACAGGAAGCGCATTTCTCAATGATGATTCTGGTATTGATGAGGGTGGATTAAATCGGTTTGATAAAAAAACGGGCAAATTTACTGTTTATTTGCACAATCCGAATGATCCACACAGTCTCATCAATAACAAGGTTTGCGGAATGTACGAAGACAGTCATGGTACTTTTTGGGTGGGCACTGCTGGAGATGGATTGCACACAATGAATCGAAATACTGGCACTTTCGAACGACATCTGTATGATGCATCTCAAGGAGACAAATTGAGCAGACCACCATTACCGTCTCCTGCCTCTTACGATCATATCCGTTTTATTACAGAAGATGCAGCTGGAGGTATATGGATTGGTACCGTTTTAGGCGGAATGAACTATTATAACACTTCAACTAAAAAAATAAAGCATTTTGAAGGCGCGAAAGCGGTATCAGGGGCTACAGATAATGGATTTTGGTCTGCATTTACATCGCATGAAGGTGTACTGTGGGTGAGTAGTTGGAATGGAAATCTTTTTTATAAAGATCCTATTCAAAAAGATATACCACATAACGATATTGGTTCTGATTGTAGAGTTTTTGTAGAACAAGATGCAGATGCGATTTGGAAAGGAACGAACCACGGACTTATTCGCACAAATCGAAGTACAGGTGTTTCAAAATATTTTTTGAATGATGAAGCGAGTAAAACACTCAGGAATAATTCTGTGTATGCTCTTTATAAAGATCATCTTGGCGTTTTGTGGGCTGGTACTTTTCACGGACTCAATCGTTTCAATAAAAATTCAGATGACTTCACTGTATTTAAGCATGATGAAAAAAATGCCAATAGCATAGTTGCGGCGGTAGTTTATGATATTGTTGATGATAAAAAAGGCTCGCTTTGGCTCGCAACTGAAGGAGGAGTGGAGAGAATGAACCTTGATAAGAACATATTCACACACTATATAAACAATCCTGAAGATACAAACAGCCTGAGTAAGAACGCGGCATCTGCCATTATTCAAGATGTATCTGGAAAATTTTGGGTAGGTACATCTAAAGGTGGTGGGGTAAATTTACTCGACCCCGAAACAGGTAAATTCAAACACTACCTCAAGGGGCGCTCTATAGTTCGTTTATTTGAAGATTCGAAAGGTGTTCTGTGGGTATGTACTGAGAGTGGTTTATTGCGCTACGAAAAAAGCAAAGATGCTTTTTCTTTGTTCATAGATCCTCAAAAAAATATCAGAATTGAAAGATTATACATTGGCAGCATGGTGGAAGACAATGATAGAAATTTATGGATAAGTACGTCATTAGGTATATTAAAGCTCAATGCTTCTCGCGAAAATATCAGTGTTTACGGTAGTAGTCACGGTGTAACAGGTTTGATAGATTATAATAGTTCTAACAAAAATTCTTGCTACAAGGGTTTAAACGGAGAATTATTTTTTGGTAGTGCTTTGGGTTATTATAGTTTTTTCCCCGATTCAATTATTACAAATAACAAACCGCCAGAAATTGTTTTCGCAGATTTTCGCATTGGAGAGGAATCTGTAAAATCTGGTAAAAACAGCCCAGTAAAAGGCTCACTCGATGAGGAAAAAGAAATTGTTTTAAATTATGAACAAAATAATTTTTCTTTCGATTTTGCAGGCATTCATTACACCAACCCTGAAAACAATAAACATCTTTTCATGCTCGAAAATTATCAGAACTCTTGGAGGGAATCGGGCATTGAGCATACAGCTTATTTTTACAACGTACCCCACGGTCATTATATTTTTCGGGTAAAATCGGCGAGTAGCAATAATATTTGGGCAGAAAAATCAATTGCCATCACCATCAATCCGCCTTGGTGGCTGACTTTGTGGGCAAAATTGATATTTGTAGCTTTATTTATTGGGGGTATTTGGTGGTTTATTAAATACCAATCACGTAAAATTATTTCTGAAAACAAAAAATTAGAGCACAAAGTGTCTATCAGAACTGCCGAAGTAGTTAAACAAAAAGAAGAAATTCAAAATCAACGGACTGAATTACAAAAAAATGTAGAGTCGTTGAATGCAACGTCTCAACTACTCAAACAACTTGATGAAAGCAAAACGCGCTTTTTTGCCAATGTTTCGCACGAACTGCGCACACCCCTCACAATGATGTTAGCACCTTTGGGTTCTTCGCTCAAAAGTAATTCGCTTGATAATAAAAATTTTACCTTTGTATCGCTGGCACAACAACACGCCAAACAACTATTAGGTTTAGTCAACGAAATTTTAGACCTTACCAAATTGGAATCGGGTAAAATGTTGATGATTGAAGAACCGACGGAAATTTATGAATTTTTACGCCGATTGGTCGCTGTATTCGAATCGTATAGCGAGCAACGTGGCATCAAGTTGATTTACAATTTTGGTGAGGATTTACCACGCGCTTTAATGCTCGATAAACCCAAATTCGAGAAAGTATTCAATAATTTAGTTTCTAATTCTATTAAGTTCACGCCTTTTGGTGGAAGCATTACTATCAATGTTTCACACACCCCCGCAAAATGGGCGGTTTCGGTGACGGACACAGGCCAAGGCATTCATCCAGACGATTTAGCCCATGTTTTCAATCGTTTTTATCAATCGAACCAAACAAACGTTCCGATTGAAGGTGGAACAGGTATAGGTTTAGCCCTCGCTAATGAATTAACTTTGGTCATGGGTGGAAACCTGTCTGTTGAAAGTGTTTTTGGTCAAGGTGCAACTTTCAAATTGGAATTACCTAAGAAAGAGGTTTTGGGAAATGTAGTTGACAGTTTAGTTGACAGTTGGCAGTCGACAGTTGACAGTTCCGATAAACAAATGTCAACTGACAACGATCAACTGTCAACTAAACTATCAACTGTGAACCATCAACCATCCACTATTTTGGTAGTCGAAGACAATATAAGTCTTCGCTCGTATTTAAAACTGATTCTTTCAGATAAATACGAAGTTATTACTGCCGAAAATGGACATCTGGCACTTGGCATTTTGAGCGGCGAATTATTGGTAGTGAAGGATAGCCCCACAAATAACTTAAATGGTGGTGCGCATCAGTCAAAACTCAAAGTGCACCATTCCATTGATTTAATAATATCCGATATTATGATGCCTGTTATGGATGGTTTTCAACTTTTGGAAAAATTAAAATCAGAAGAAAAATGGCACTCCATTCCAGTTATTATGCTGACGGCGCGGGTTGAAATGCACGATAGGCTTAAAGCTCTCACTTTTGGTGTCGATGATTTTTTGGTCAAACCGTTTGAAGAAGAAGAACTTTTTGCACGGATCAAAAATTTATTGATGAATGCTGAAAATCGTCGAAAAGCTTTTATAAATGAAACATTGAATGGCGAAAATGAAACGGAAAATCTTAACCCGCCGAGTACAATAATACATACGTCTGAAGAAATTGCTTGGCTTGCCCAATTAGAAAAAACGGTACGATTACACATTGCTGATTTTAACCTCTCGGTTGATATTTTAGGCGATTTGATGTTTATGAGTCGCGCACAATTTTTCCGCCGTGTGCAAACATTAACAGGATTAACCCCGCTGCAATATATCCAAGATGTTCGGTTCAATCACGCACGGAGTTTGCTCGAACAACGCCAAATGAACAGTGTTAAAGCCATTGCTGCTGCCATTGGTATCCTTAAAATCCAATACTTCTCCGAACAATTCAAAGAGCGTTTCGGTAAATCACCGTCTGAATATTTTTTATAGTTTTTGAGCAACTGTTTAGCTAAAGCTAAACAGTTACGTTTTTGTTTAAATTAGAGGTTAGAACACCAAAAAATTTCATCCCAATTTTCTCAATTTTTTTTCTCATATTACATTTTGTGACGATTGGGGTGTATGAATGAGACGATTGGGGTGTATCTGTTATGATTGAGGTGTATGAATGAGACGATTGGGGTAAAAAGTTAGTTTATTATTGCATTGTAATTAATGCGCTACACAAACATTTTTAAAACACTTTACAATTATGTCGCCTTTAAAAATACACGCTACAAACTTTTACTGATGAGCCAAGAATAAAAAGCTCATTGAGATTTATTTGATTTTTTAATTTTTTTTTGATGAAAATTCTATGTCACTCTGGTTTTAAAAACCACGTTTTACAAAGAGTAAAACAATTATACTCCGTTAAGAATACGTGGACGGCGTTGCTTATGTTTCTTTTTATAGTTTACCTGCCGATAATTATTATGTGGCTATTAGTCACCGAAACCATCTCGGTATAAGAACTCAAAACACTGTAGCGCTTTCATACTCTCCTTTAGCATTAACAGATTTCACGAGTTCTTCAACACAGATATATGGCAATATTTTATCAGGTACTATTAATCAAATTTACTCAGGCGATACTAACTCAAGTGGGGTAATTGATGCATCCGATCGCTCTGGGACTTGGAATAATAGAAATCAAGTCGGATATTTGATTTTCGATTGTAATTTAAATGGTACAGTCGATGCTGGCGATCGCGCATTTACTTGGAATAACAGAAATAAAACAAATAATTAAATTCAAAAAAAGATTAGATCATGAGAAATTTTTACGCTTTTATTGCGCTTTTAGCTTTTAACATTTTAGGTTTCAAATCAAATGCACAAACAGTTTTTGTTACTGTTTCAAATCAAGGTTTTGTAGGAACAGACTTTTTTTTCGATTTAAACATTGCCACTGCTTCTGGCACACTTTATATTGGTGATTGCGACTTCAGCTTCCCTTTTAATTCAGCCAATTTTGCTGCTAATTGTGTGCTTTCACGCGTGGTTGGTACGTCTAATTTAGTCAATAACGGTGGTAGTGCAGTAGCTTACGTTCCTGCCACAACTAAAACAAATAACGGAACCGTTTTAACGATTAATATACAGGGTCCTGGCCCAGTTGATCAACCTGATTTTGATTCTCGGGTTGCGGCGGTTGGCACAACCCCGACGCGTATCAGTCGTTTCAAATTGTCGCTTATTTCTAATCCCAGTGGATTTTCAGGCTTAACTTGTGGAACAATGAATATCAATGGATACGATATTACAGATTTAGCCACACCGTATATGGAAAATTTAAAATCAACAACTTGCACAACGCCAGCCAGCGTTGCGCTGCCACTCACGCTTTTAAACTTTACGGGTAAAGCGCAAACAGAAAACAACGCGCTCAATTGGATAACAGCCGATGAGAAAAACTTTAGCCGTTTTGAAGTACAAAGTAGTTCTAATGGCGAAAGTTTTAAAACATTGGGTGAAGTAAAAGGATTGGGTAACGCATCGACAACTCAGAAATATGCTTTCAACGACGATGCACCTGCAGCCATAAGTTATTACCGTTTAGCGATGATTGATATTGATGGTAAAACAGAATACTCGAATGTTATTTCTTTGAACAGAAACGAACCTAAATTGAATGTTTTACGCGCTTATCCAAGTCCCATCGAAAATATATTAACGGTTGATTTCATCGCGCCAAAGGTAAACGCTACACAATTAATTATTTCGGATGCTTTAGGTAGAGTTATTCAAACTAACTCGAAAGAATCGCAAGCAGGTTTCAACACAACAAATATTGACGTCAGCTCTTTAGCATCTGGCGTTTATTTCTTAACACTTAATGACGGTGAAAGCCAACAGGTGCAAAAAATAGTAAAGCGTTAAAAATTATTTAAATTTCACAAAGTTCCCCCATGCGCCTTGCAATATTTATTGCAAGGCGTTTTTGTTTTTGTGTTCTTATAGTTAAATTCAAATGATTTAAAACAAGTACAAATTTAAACCTTAATTAATCTTGATTTCCCTTAAATCGCACAAAACGAAGAACCATTAGTTTTTTCTAGCAATTTCATTCCCAATTTTTCCAATTTTCTTTCTCATATTACAATTTGAGACGATTGGGGTGTATGAATGAGACAATTGGACAAATTTTTAGAAGTATATTTGTCTCAATAAATTGCTTCAAAACTAAAGCAATTTCAAAACAGCATTCTTGTATAGTTCTTAAAAAATCAGTCGATCTAAAATTTTAAACATTCTAACTTTTAAACACAATGATAAATCTATTTCTCTTTCCGTTTAGCGATTTACCGAAGACACAAAATTGTTTCGGTAAATTATTCCCTTACTACGGACAATAAAACTTAGAGTTCGTCCCAAGTACACTGAAAATGATGTGAATAAACTTCAACTTTGTTCGGTAAAGATAAAATGAAATGTTAGCTAAATCTCACTTTTTTATTCTTCATTTTTTAATTTTTAACTTTTATGAAAATTTCATTCGCATTTAGTCTGTTGATGACAGCATTTTTATTCATTACGGCATGCACTGCACCTGCCGCAGAAAAAACACCTAAAGTAGTTGAAACAGTACAAACTACGGCAGTTAAGCCAGACATGGGAAAAGTAAAAGCCGAAATCCAAGCTTTAGAAAACGCTTGGGCGGAAGCTGACAACGCACGTAACGCAAATGCACTTGCAGCTTTTTATTCAGATGACGCTATGAGTTTAAGCAACAATAAACCTATGGATGTTGGTAAAGCGGCAATTCAAAAAGGGCTTGAAGTATCAATGGCAAAAAGAGTCAAAGGTTCTACTGTTTCTTATGAAATTATGGATGTATTTGGTGATGACAAACAAGTGACTGAAGTTGGAAAAACGATTATTAAAGATGCTTCGGGTAAGGTGGCTTCAACTGGCAAGTACATGGCTATTTGGGAAAAACGCGATGGGAAATATTTGTGCGTTAGGGATATAGGCAATGATGACGTGAAAGTAAAATAGTTATTGGTTGTTAGTTGATAGTTTATGAGCACTCATAAACTATCAACTAACAACCAATAACTAAAATCAAGATTACTTATTTTTAAATCTTTTAAAAACATGAAAACCATACAGATTAGAGAATATACACTGTGCGTAATTTTAATTTTATCGCTTCAAATGCCAGCTTTTGCGCAAAGGCAATATGAAAATGGCATAATGGTCATTTGCCCATGCGAAATATCTAAATTTATTCAAGAAAATCAAAGAGCCGATTTTGCGCGACCGTTTACAGTTTCAGCGCATTGCGTCGATATTTCACACGTAATAACGTCTGCGCCAGAAGGATTTTATCTTTTTGGCAACCGAAAGAAAAAACACAAAGCGCTCTATCCCAAAAACACTAATGCCATTAAGTTTTAACAAAATTGATGTGACTACATACGTGGTTTAATTTCTGTGGGAAACTGATTAACATTTAGCTTCAGCTAAATAGATACAAATTTATTAAATCAATCTTTAAAAAAGAAGTTAATGAACAATTCAGAAAACGAAAATAACGCTTTTTCGAGAAACAACCAAGCTTATTTAGCTGCGCCTGTCGCGCAAGAAAGCCGCATAAAACTCATTGATATGCTACGAGGTGTAGCTTTATTGGGAATTTTGATGATGAACATTCCTTATTTTGCTATGCCCGACTACTTTTCAGAATCTTTTAGAAGTGACCCAACGAGTGCTAATTTCTGGACAAATGCAGTTATCACCATTTTTTTTGAAGGAAAAATGCGCGCTTTGTTTTCTATGATATTTGGTGCCGGTATTCTACTTTTCACAACAAAAAAAGAACAAGCCGGAAAATCGGCAACGGGTTTATTTTATCGGCGTATGGCGTGGTTGGTTTTATTCGGACTAATTCACGCACACATCATGCTTTGGATTGGCGATATACTTTATTTCTATGGCGTTATTGGTATGCTGGCGTATTTGTTCCGTAACATGAAACCCATTTACCTCGTCATGGGAATTCCATTGGTTGCTATTTTCGATTTCGTAACCAATACAATGTTTTATCAGGATTTGCGCGCCAAACGGATTGACTACGTTGAGGCGGTTAAAGCACAAAATGAGAATAAAACTTTGACAGATGCTCAAACCAAATCGCTCACTACCTGGCGACAAGTTGAATTAACATTGATACCAAACAGAGAAGACGCTGCAAAAAATACGCAAAAAATGAAATCCAATTACAGCACCGTAGCAAACTATATCCGCCCTTTGGCTTGGGATGGTCAAACCAAATATTTAATTTATGGCATGGGTGATATTTTGGCGTTAATGTTACTTGGCATTGCTATGTATAAATGGGGGTTTTTAACAGGCGATTGGTCAGACAGTGCCTATAAGAAAACAATGCTCATTGGATATGGCATCGGCTTACCATTGGTCATGTATAGTTTTTACTATCATTTTCTGCACTATCCAAATCTTGAAACAAATCTGGCGATGATGGAAAAAACACCCATAGTCTGGGTGAATCTCATTTATCCGTTTCAGCGCATCTTATTGGTGATGGCGCACGTCTCGGCATTAATTCTCATTTACAAATCGGGTATTGGGCAGAGTATTTTTAAACGCCTTGAAGCCGTTGGTCAAATGGCGTTTACGAATTACGTCTCGCACACGGCTATCTGTACACTTTTCTTTTTTGGTTATGGGCTTAATCATTTTGGCGATTTCCAGTTTTACCAACTCTATTTTATAGTAGGGGCGATTTGGTTATTTCAACTCATCGTCAGTCCCATTTGGTTAAAACATTTTTATTTCGGACCACTTGAATGGTTGTGGCGCAGCTTGACGTATTGGAAAATTCAGCCGTTTCGTAGAGACGCGATTTATCGCGTCTCATAACTTCAAAACGTTCGGGGATCTTTCAAAAGTTCCTCGAACGTCAATAGTTTTTTTAATCAATAAAACAAATTTTTAAAATGAAAAAAAATCCAAAATTCATTTCAACATTCTTGCTCTTGTTTTTTGTGCTATGCTCCGGCAAAGCTCAAACCAACAACAAAGTGGAAATTGGCACTATTGACAGTATTCAATCAAAAATATTAGGCGAACAAAGAAAGGTTTGGGTCTTTGTGCCTGATGGTGCAAACCAAAAATATCCCGTAGTCTATTTATTAGATGGCGATGCCCATTTTTATTCGGTAGTGGGTATGATTCAACAATTGAGTAGTGTCAATGGCAATATGTTGTGTCCCAAAATGATTGTGGTGGGCATACCAAACACCGACCGAACAAGGGATTTGACCCCAACACACATGGATATTGCCCCGATGATGAAGGATAGTGCCTTTTTAAGAACATCTGGCGGTGGTGAAAACTTTATTTCATTCATTGCAAAAGAGCTGATGCCTTTTATTGAATCGAAATACCCAATAACACCTTATAAAATGTTGATAGGACATTCTTTCGGCGGTTTGGCGGTGATGCAAACTTTTACGCATCATAACAGTCTGTTCAATGCATACATCAGCATTGACCCCAGTATGTGGTGGGACAAGCAAAAGTTGTTGAAAGAAACTAAAACGTTCTTAAAAAACACAAAATTGGAAGGAAAATCTTTGTATTTGGGCATTGCCAATACGATGGAAGAAGGCATGGACATAACCAAAGTGCAGAAAGATACCACTATGGAAACAGAACATATTCGCTCCATTTTAGAATTGCAAACGGCATTAGAAAGTAATAAACAGAATGGGTTAAAATATCGGGGCAAATACTACGCTGAAGATACGCACGGCTCTGCACCCCTCATTACGGAGTACGATGCCTTGCGTTTTATATTCGACTACTATCCGATGAAGATTTCATTCAAGGATTTTACGGATAGCACTGCTGCTTTTGCTGATAAATACCGAAACCATTATCCCACGCTATCTCAAAAAATGGGCTATCAAATAAAGCCCGATGAAATGGACATCAATTACTTCGGTTATGAAGCATTGAGAAGTAAATTCTATAAAAGAGCGGAAAGCTTTTTCAAACTCAATATGGATAATTACCCCGAAAGTTATAATGTCTATGATTCTTATGGCGATTATTTTATAGCTATAGGCGATAAGACAAATGCCATTATTCAATTGAAAAAAGCCTTATCAATTAAGGAAAATGAAGAGTCGAGGAAAAAATTGAATGACCTTGAAGGTGCTAAAAAATAAGATTATACAAGAGTGGATTAATCAAAACTTATCAGTTTTATCAAGCTATCTTCGTATAGCCATTCGAAAGGATATGTTTTAGTTAATTTAAAACTTTATGCAAAAAAAAATTAAAAGCAGTTCACAAAAAAAATAACTTGTAACAGCTTTAAACGCCATTTGAGTTTACAAAAAATATTTTTAAATGAGACACCTGGGTGTCACGAATTTATTCTTAAACAATTTTAAAATTTTTTAATGAAAAAAACAAGTTTCACCAAGCTATTTACGACAGCTCTTTTATCGGTGCTTTTGGCTTCAAATATGTTGGCACAAGGAGAGAAGGACAAAGCAATTGATCAACAAAATACCTTGAGCACGGGTCATAAAGTAACTTTCAAACTCAAAATAACTGACATAGAGAATCCTGATTCAGTGGCAATTGTATGGATTTTGATGCCTTATGAAGAAGGAAAAACTGTTATGCATGAATCTATTTTTCCGAAAACCCTTGACGCAAATGGGCTTTATCAACAAACTATCACTTTCACAGACTCTGTGCTGGGTAAATCTATCGCATATACGTATACAGCCGCCCAAGATAAATCCGATTTTTGGCGGTTTCTTGTTATTGAAAAAAATAAAAATCAAGACAGGATTGAAAGTTGGGGATTTGTGGACGGTTTGGAAGGCAAAGTGAGACCGACGCAAATGCTTTTTATTGTGCCAAATTCACCCAAAGAAAAAGCTGAATTTGCAAAACCTTTTGTGGGTATCACAACTGACGGGAAGCCCATAAAAACCCTTTTTCCAATTAAAAAAACGGGATTTTCCACGGCACCTATAAAAAATGCTGTGATTTCATTTCTCGAATCACTTAATGCGGAACAAAAAATAAAATGCACTTTCCCAATTGAATCGAATGAATGGCGCAGATGGCATAATATAGAGGATTGGCTAAGAGCAGGTGTCGGTTTGGAAGAAATGAATAAGACTCAAAAAGACTTGGTTTTTGCGATTTTAAAAGAAAGTTTGAGTACCAAAGGGCTACAAAAAACCAAAGACACTAGAGCGATGGAAGCCTATTTAGCAACCTTAGTGCCAGAAAATAAGAAATTGGGCGGTGAAAAATATTGGTTTACTTTCATGGGAACGCCATCCGATACGGAGCCGTGGGGTTGGCAAATGGAAGGACATCATTTGGTAATTAACTATTTTGTCTTGGGCGACCAAGTTGTAATGACACCAACTTTTATGGGTTCTGAACCAACGCTTATCGAAAAAGGCGAGAATAAAGGTTTGAGAACTTTTGAAGTAGAAGAGAAAAAAGGGATTGATTTTTATATGTCACTCAACAGCAAACAAATGAAAAAAGCGACGCTTTTTCAAAAAAAAGAATTTGATTTAAACCGTGGCGAAGCTTTTAGAGACAATGAAATCATTGCTGTAACTGGTATTTCTGCCAAAGAATTATCAAAACAACAACAAACCGCTTTGCTCGATTTGATAGCTGAATACGTAGGCAATATTCAAGACAATCAAGCCAAAATTAAAATGGAAGACGTCAAATCTCATCTCAAAGAAACACATTTTACTTGGGTGCAAGGCGATAAGATAGACGGTCCTTTTTATTACCGCATCCATAGTCCTGTCATTTTGATAGAATTTGACCACCAAGTGCCTGTGTTTATCTACGATAAGTCGAAACCATATCCAGGTCCTGTTAAAACACATATTCATACAGTTGTTCGGACACCGAACGGCAATGATTATGGTAAGGATTTATTGAAAGAACATTTGGAATTGCATCGTCAAGGGATAAAACATTGACAAAACGTTTAGGGAATTTTTGAAGTTCCCTAAACGTCAAATCGTTATCTCTTCAGTATTTTTTCTATTTTTCAGGAAAAAGTTAGGGTGTTTTTATCGAAATGGATACACAGATTTTTTTGTTTTAAAATATCCATTCCTAAAACACCATAATAATTTGAAAGGATGCCGTTAGCAATAAAGTCGATGATTTGAATAGAATGATTTTTAAACGTTGTTCCAAAAACTTCAAGAGAATCAATTTTAAAAACATCAGCGAACATACGACCATTGGCGGTTTCAACTTCGACTTGTCCGACAGATTCTTTTAGATTGATTTGCTCTATGTAAAGAATGTTTTTATCAAGGTATGTGTCAGATGAACCTGTATCCAATAAAAAAGGTAATATGGTTTAGCTGTTGATTTCAACTTGAACAACCAATAAAAAGTCATTGTCAAGCTATTCAAAAGGGTACGTTTTAGTTTTCAAAGTGTTTTTGTTATAGTTCTTAGTAAACTGATATGGTAATTTGATTTAATTTTTCCAGTGAACGATACTGTAAATTTCTTAAATCCTTCGCGCCGTTCGCCACCTTCGATACTTGCTACGCGCTTATCATGATGGTGGGCTAAAACAGTTCCGCTGAGAATTTTC
>JAYWBA010000022.1:0-7276 GCA_043781915.1 Saprospiraceae bacterium | reverse complement strand
GAATTTTAAAAGATAAGACAAAATATCGCATCTGTCAGTTTCAGCGTAATCTGTGTAATCCGCGATTCAGACAACGAACAACTAACAACGAATAACTAAATGGCTAAAGTTTTTTCAAAGGCACCGATTTCTTTTTTCAAACTGAGGAGATAATCAATATCGTCGAAACCGTTAATCATACATTCTTTTTTGTAAGCGTTGATTTCAAAGCTTATCGTTTCTCCTGTTGCATCAATTGTCAACGTTTGTTTTTCCAAATTGAGTGTGAGTGTATCCGTATTTTTGCAAGCGAAAATTTTATCTAAAAATTCATCGCTCACTTGAACGGGTAGTAAACCATTGTTGAGTGCATTGTTTTTAAAAATATCTGCAAAAAAACTACTCACCACGGCTTTAAAACCATAATCAGTGAGCGACCAAGCTGCATGCTCGCGACTACTACCGCAACCAAAATTTCTACCTGCCACTAAAATAGTACCTGAAAAATTAGCATCGTTCAAAACAAAACCCGTTTTAGGTGTTGCTTCATTATCGTTTAAGTAACGCCAATCTCGGAATAGGTTTTTACCAAATCCTGCTTTACTCGTCGCTTTTAAAAAACGCGCAGGAATAATTTGATCTGTATCAACATCGGTTGTGTTTAATGGCACAAAACGCGATTGTAAAGTCGTAAATTTTTTCATAACTTATAGGGAATAAACCTCGTAGGTTTTTAAAACCTACGAGGTTTTGTTAGAGTAATTTTTTAATTCCAACTACGCACATCCGTAATAACCCCTTCAATAGCTGTAGCTGCTGCGGTTAACGGACTCACCAAAATAGTACGTGCACCTGCACCTTGTCTGCCCTCGAAATTTCTGTTCGATGTTGAAACGCAATATTCTCCTGACGGAATTTTATCTTCATTCATACCCAAACACGCCGAACAACCTGCTTGACGCAATTCAAATCCAGCCTGAGCAAAAATAACATCTAAACCTTCTGCTTTAGCTTGCTCTTCAACTTGTTTCGAACCTGGTACGATGAACACATTTACTGATGAAGCTTTTTGTTTGCCGCGGACAGCATTTGCTACCAAACGCAAATCTTCTATGCGCGAGTTCGTACAACTACCAATAAACACGTGTTGAATCGGTTTGCCGAGCAACGTTTCGCCAGGTTTTAAACCCATGTAATTGAGGGCTTTTTCGAAAGGTGCGCGATTTTTTTCTGGCATTGAGTCGAGGGTAGGAATATTTTGCCTCACACCCATTCCCATACCAGGATTTGTACCATAAGTAATCATTGGTTCAATATCGGCGGCATTGATGTTTAATTCTGTATCAAATTGGGCGTCTTTATCAGTGAATAAAGTTTCCCAATATGCCACGTGTTTTTTCCACGATGCGCCTTTCGGTGCAAACTTTCTGCCTTTCATATAATTTAAAGTGGTCGCATCGGGCGCAATTAAACCGCCACGCGCACCCATTTCAATACTCATGTTGCAAATTGTCATGCGCGCTTCCATACTCAAACTGCGAATAGCTGAACCAGCATATTCTACAAAATAACCCGTTGCACCACTCGCTGAAATTTTTGAGATGATGTGCAGAATAATATCTTTCGAAAAAACATTTTTAGGTAATTCACCTTCCACATTAATGCGCATTTGCTTGGGTTTGGTTTGAAGCAAACATTGCGTTGCCATCACCATTTCTACTTCCGATGTACCGATACCAAAAGCAATAGCGCCAAACGCACCATGTGTCGAGGTGTGCGAATCGCCGCAAACAATCGTCATACCTGGTTGCGTAATGCCAAGTTCGGGTCCGATTACATGTACAATTCCTTGATATTTGTGACCGAGACCGTAAAGCGGAATATTATTTTCGGCGCAATTTTTAATGAGCGTATCGACTTGCATGCGCGAAAGCACATCCTTAATCGGCAAATGCTGATTAATAGTGGGCACATTGTGATCAGCGGTGGCAACTATGCGTTTTTTTCTGAAAATTTTCTTTCCACGTTGTTTTAAACCTTCAAAAGCTTGTGGAGATGTCACTTCGTGAATAAGGTGCTTATCGATGAACATGACACTCGGACCATCGGGAATGGTTTTGACGATATGTCGCGTCCAAATTTTTTCAAAAAGGGTTTTTGAACTCATAAATAAGTAATATTTTGTCTATCAGAATGTTTGATTTTTTCCACGGATTTCATCCGAGGCTGCAATTAGGGGGTACTTCGGACTATTTCAGGTATCACATTTGTGACGCAAGTATTGCGTCTCTACAAATCGTAATTCGTAATTGATTAAGCAACAGCAGGTTCTAGTTGATACATCATCTCTTTCAGATGCTCTACACCAACCTCTTTCTCTCTATCAGCTATCTTAATAAAGCTATCGTATAATTTAGTTAAGTCAAACTTATCGACATCGAAACCTAAAAGCTGTAATCTGTAACGCAAAGCTGCGCGACCGCTGCGCGCCGTTAAAACGATGCTCGATTCAGCAACTCCCACTTCTTCAGGCGCCATGATTTCATAATTCGCGCGATTTTTAATAACGCCATCTTGGTGAATGCCGCTCGAATGTGCAAAAGCATTCGCGCCAACAATCGCTTTATTGGGTTGCACCATCATGTGCATTTTTTCGCGCACCAACAAACTGATCGGGTACAATTGCTTCGTTTGAATATCAGTATAGCACTTAATTTTGTGCTGTTTCATTATCATCACAACTTCTTCCAAACTCGTGTTTCCTGCACGCTCGCCGATACCATTTATAGTACACTCAATTTGCGATGCGCCATTCTGTATAGCACTGATAGAATTGGCAGTTGCGAGACCTAAATCGTTATGACAGTGCGCTGAAATTTTAGCTTTGTCTATATTCGAAACGTTATTAATCAAGTATTTAATGAGTTTGCCATACTGTTGTGGCAAACAATAACCCGTCGTGTCAGGAATGTTAACTACTGTTGCACCCGCTTTAATGACCGCTTCAACAACTTGCGCTAAAAATTTGGGGTCTGCTCTGCCAGCATCTTCACAGAAAAACTCTACATCTTCAACGTGTTTTTTTGCGTGTTGAGTTGCCCAAATAGCGCGCTCTAATATTTTTTCGCGTGTAGAATTGAATTTATGTAGAATATGAAAATCGGAAGTACCAATACCTGTGTGAATGCGCGGACGTTTGGCATATTTGAGCGCACCTGCAGCAGCATCAATATCTTTTTCAACCGAACGACTCAGACCGCAAACAACAGCATTCTTAATTATTTTAGAAATTTGAGTGACAGACTCAAAATCGCCAGGGCTACTGATAGGAAATCCAGCTTCTATTATATCAACACCCAATTCTTCGAGCGCACGTGCAATTTCTAATTTTTCAGGTAAGTTAAGTTTACACCCTGGGACTTGTTCCCCATCGCGCAACGTAGTATCGAAAATATCAATTTTTCTTTGTGCCATTGTTTTGGAATATAATAATTATTTAAGCGTTAAACGCCAAAAATAAATTCTTGTTTATATTAACCCACTAATAAAGTGTAAAATTACACAGCAGGCAGGCTATTAAAAAAGTTCTTTTTTAATTAAAATTATTTTTTTTATTGTACAGGTTGGCTAATTACTTCATAATGACATGATTAAGTGCTTTTTTTTACGATGTTTATTATAAAAAATAAATGCAGACAATTATAAATGACTTTGTGAAGCCTTTGTTTCTTTGTGGTGAGAAAATTTGCGGCATATTTTCACCACAAAGTTAGAGGAAATCTTGGATTCCAATGTAAGTTAAGATATTCTACGATTATTATCAACGATTTAAAATTAGTTATATAGGAGGCATAAAGAATCAAAGATTTCACACATTTTCATTTTATAAGGAAATCCTCAAGAGAAAAAATAAATCTGGTCATTCGAAAAAGGCTTTCAATTCGTTTTTTGTCACTTTACCCATCGCATTTCGGGGCAATTCAGCGGTAATATGGTAGCGACGCGGCGTTTTATAAGCGGGCATTTTATCGCGAATCCAATTATTTAGTTCTTTAAAATCTAAAGAAGCCGTATTTAAAATCAGAACCGCTACAACCAATTCACCCCATTCCTCATCTGGAATACCTACAACACTACAATCGGCAATATCTGGATGAGTTCGCAAAACCTCCTCTATTTCTAATGCTGAAATTTTATATCCACCCGATTTTATAATATCAATCGAGTTTCTGCCTAAAATTCTATAATAACCCGCATCTAAAACGGCAACATCGCCCGTTTTAAACCAACCATCGGTTGTAAAACTGGCTTGTGTCGCTTCTTTTTTGTTCCAGTATTCTAAAAAAACGGTATCACCTTTAATTAAAATTTCTCCAGGTTCATCAGTTTTAATTTCGTTTCCTTGTTCATCGGCAAGTTTGACTAAAACACCAAGCAGAGGTTGCCCAATATGTCCTGCGCGGCGCTCACCATGGTATGGATTGCTGATTGCCATACCAATTTCTGTCATCCCATAACGTTCTAATAAGCGATGACCACTAATTTGTTCCCATTTTTCCATCACGGAAATAGGCAATGCCGCTGAACCAGAAACCATTAATCTAAATTTTTTCATAGCTTTTCCCAACGCTTTTTGCTGTTCGAGCGGCAAAGTTTCCCAATAAGCAATAAGTTTGAAATAAATGGTTGGCACCGCCATAAAAATATTGGTGTCGCCTTTTAAAAAATTAGCGAATACTGCTTCAGCAGAAAAAGGCAAAAACTCGATACAACCCCCCGCCCACAACGTGCAACTAATCACGTTGATAATGCCATGAACATGATGCAAAGGAAGAACACAAATAGTTCGGTCATTTTTTGAATACTTCCAAGCATTAACAAGAGAACTTATTTGAGCTTCCAAATTTTGGTGTGTTGTGACAACTCCTTTGGGTAAATTGGTAGTGCCACTTGTATATAAAATCATCGCTCGCCGCTTAACGTTAATTATAGGCAATACAGCTTTCCCTATGTTGGTATTGCTTTCAGACAGGATAAAACGAAAAGTATTTTGCGCTATTAAGGGTTGCAAAACGTTTTGACAAACTGGGCTTGCCACTACAATATCAGCTTTTACATCTTCGATAACATATTGCAAAGATGCCAACGGATACGAAATGCACAACGGCACAGCAATGCCACCCGCGCGCCAAATCGCCCACTGCACTTTGACGTAATCAAAGCCAGGCTCTACCATGAAAGCCACAGTTTTCTGGTTCAAATCTGTTTCATTATCCAGCAATAAAGATGCAAATGAAGCAGAATCATCTAACAATTGTTGATATGAAAAGGATTTTTCTCCGACAACAATAGCTGCTCTATGAGGGTGTTGAGAAGCTTTTTGAATTAAAGGAAGCATATAATTAAAGCACTTTATAAAATTGTATTAAAACATGATCGAGCAGACGCGCACTCGTGCAAATAATGACTGATTCAGTTAGCCAGTAGTATTTGCCTTCACTGACTTCGAAAGTGGCGGCTGTGCGCATATAATATTCGGATGGGTCAATAATTTCTCCTTTAGCCATTCGCGCTAAAACTTCGGGTGGAGCCACGCGAATGCCTCTATCTTGAAAATAAATCAGTATATCATCATCTGTTTTAAGAGTGTAGCGGGCATCTAAATCGGCAGTGCCATCTGTTCTAATAGTTTGCCAATCAGAGCCGCCCGATAGAATTGTTCCTTTAATATCGGGTCCTTCAAAACTGCCGCCCACTACGGGTATAATGCGCCGTTTGCCATACGTTGTTTCGCCTAAGTTTTGAACTTGCCCGAGCAAAACTTTGGCTTCGAAAATGAATTCGAGTTGGGGTTCGGGCAAAACGCGAGGGTTTTTATGTTTGTTTAAAGCCATAAATTCTAATTACTTATTTTTTGCTATTCAAAGTCTGTATATCAAATCCCGCAACTTGTTTATAGTGTTCCATAATTTTGGATAGTTCATCGTGCGGAATTTCACCTTCTGAAAAACCATTCGGGAAACGCTCTTCCATTAAATCCATGATGAAATCGGGACCTTTTTGGCGGTTTTGCAACACCACTTTTGCTGTTGTTGGCACGCGCTCATTGTCGTAACGCTGTAAAGCTGCCAATAAATTTGTTTCTTCAGCGAGTGCTTGCGTTAAAGCATCGACATCGAGAATAGCTTGCGATGCACCGTTAGAACCAATCGGATACATCGGATGCGCCGCATCGCCCAATAAAGTAACGCGACCAAATGACCAACGCTCTAACGGATCTCTATCCGACATCGGAAATTCGTAAATGCCGCCTTGTGTGTTTTCTATCATTTCTGGCACATTGAGCCAATCGAAATTCCAATTTTGGTAAATTTTAACCAATCGCGCTTTATCCGATTGTCTGTTCCAATCGCGTATTTTTAATTTGGCAGCATCACCTTCATTTAAATTAGCCACCCAATTGATGAGTTGTTTGCCGTCGCTATCCATGGTATTTCCAATCGGATAAGCCACCATTTTTTGCTTTAAGTGACCAATCATCACCATAGATGCGCCCGTTAAATAAGGTTTCATGAATGTTGTGCCGCGATACAGTACATTGCTCGAATATTTAACGCCGCCCTCTTTCGTATACAATTGTTTTCTGACTACTGAATTAATACCATCGGCACCAAGGAGTAAATCACCTGATTCTTTATGCACTACTTTGCCCGTTTCTCGGTCAATAAAAGTGGCTTCAACACTGTCACCGTTGTCTTTAAATTTTTTCAGATGACAGTTAGTTGCGAGTGCATCTTCGCCTAAAACGCGCTGCGTTTCATCCCATAAAAGCATTTGAAACTTACCACGATGAATAGAAAACTGCTGCCACTTATAGCCTGCAAATCGCCCGCGGGGTTCATCCCAAAAAATTTGACCGTGTTTATTGGTGTACACCAAATCTTTAGTTTCGACAGCCATTGCTGCAATTTTTGCTTCCAGACCTAAGTTCGTCAGAACACGAATGCTGTGCGGTAGCAAATTGATTCCCACACCCAAAGGTTTAATTTCTTTTGCCGATTCAAATACTTTGACTTCAAATCCTGCTTTGTGCAGACTGAGTGCTGCTACCAAGCCGCCAATTCCACCACCGGCAATTAATACTTTCATAATTTAAGTACAAGTAAAAAATTAGTTTGAGACATAAAAATCAATTCCCTCTACACCTCTACGACCTCTACACCTCTGCGACCTCTGCGATTCCTCTGCGACTCTGCGTTAAGATAAATAGCACATTGCTTAACGCAGAGTCGCAGAG
>JAYWBA010000021.1:0-43975 GCA_043781915.1 Saprospiraceae bacterium | reverse complement strand
ACTGTCAACTAACAACTGTCAACTATTTAAGCAATGCCTGATGAATATCAATAGCAATATTCTCTCTATTGAGGATGTGATTTGATAGAATAGTCCCCAAAACTTCTCTAGGAGGCTCACTTATAATCACTTTAATATTATTTTTTTGATACAATTTAATAATTTCTCCGAGCCGATAAACACCTGTGGCATCAATAAACGGCACAAACCTCATGCGAATAATTATTTTTTTAGGCTTTACATTGAGTTCAGATACGACTTCTTGAAAACGTTGTGCCACGCCAAAAAATAGCGGGCTATTGATTTCATAAATTAAAACATCTTTGGGCACTGCTATTTTTTCATCTAAAAAAGTAGTCTCAGAACTGCTTTCTGTTAAATTAAATTGGGCTATATCTGACATGCGTTTCATAAAAACAAATGACGACAATACAACACCTATTTCAATGGCGAGGACTAAATCGAAAAAAACAGTCAGGAAAAATGTAATTAAAAGAATCAGCGCATCGTATCTATTGCTTAGCAAAACTGACCTAAACGAATGCCATTCCCCCATATTATAGGCTACTACTATTAATATTCCTGAAAGGCAACTGAGTGGAATCAGTTTAGCGTAAGAGCCAAACAGCATCATTATTAAAAGCAAGGTAATAGCGTGAATAATGCCTGCAATCGGCGTTCTTCCGCCGTTTTTTACATTTGTTGCGGTGCGCGCAATAGCACCTGTTGCAGGAATTCCGCCAAAAATAGCAGATCCGATATTGGCAATTCCTTGAGCAACAAGTTCCATATTTGAACGATGTTTGCCACCAATCATTCCATCGGCAACAGCAGCAGAAAGTAAACTTTCAATGGCTCCTAAAAGTGCTATCGCAAAAGCAGGTTTAATTAAATATTGAAGCGTTGAAAAATGAACGTCTGGCAATCGCGGAAACGGTAATGTTCTTGGAATTTCTCCAAATTTAGATTCAATTGTATCCACGGGCAACTTTAACAAATGAACTATTAAAGTACAGATGAGGATAGAAAGAAATGCCCCAGGAATTTTAGAGGTAATTTTTTTTTGAAATAAGGTTACAATTAAGGAAAAAATTCCGATGGACAGCGCATATAGATTAGTTGTTCCGATGTCCTGAGCATATATTTTAAGTTTCCCCAGAAAATCATTCGGCAAGGTATTGGTTTGAAGTCCCAAGAAATCTTTAATTTGTGTCGTAAATATAATGACTGCAATGCCAGATGTGAAACCAGTGATAAGGGAGTAAGGAATAAATTTGAGTAGATTTCCTAATCGAACAAGACCTAAGAGAATCATAATAAATCCAGCCAAGAATGTGGCAATGATCAAGCTATCGACTCCATATTGATGCACAATACCCACTACAATAATAATAAATGCGCCCGTTGGACCACCTATTTGAACACGACTTCCACCCAACGCAGAAATAATAAATCCCGCAACTATAGCTGTAATCAATCCTTTTTCTGGCGAAACACCCGACGCGATAGAGAATGCAATCGCTAATGGCAATGCGACAATGCCAACAATTATACCTGAAATGATATCTTTCGATAATTGTTCTTTATCGATTCCGCGTTTAAGTAGTGTAAAAAGTTTCGGTTTGAACTCGTTAAAATCGAGAAGATTTTTTTTTTTGAACGTTGGGATTTCACTCATGATTTTATTCAATTTGTAAAATAGAGAGACAGATAAAAAAAACATTGTCACTTAATCAATTTTCTGCAATTTTGGATTTTGGATTTCGGATTTCGGACGATGAGCAATTCCGAAATCCGAAATCTGTCATCCGAAATTGGTAATTGAATTATTTTTCTTACATTGCAGCCATAAAAACTAATTTCATCTAAATAAATAAAAAAATGTACTCTCGTAAAGTAAATTTATTCATTGCGTTATTCACTTTTCACTTTTCATTTTTCACTTTTCACTTTCAACTTTCTGCACAAACAAAATATAGTGCGCGTATTGAAAAACTCATGAGTGGGATGACGCTCGAAGAGAAAGTCGGCCAGATGACTGAACTCACTATTGATATGATTTCGGTAGGTGGTGGTCCTTATAATATCACTGAACCTTTGACGATTGACCCTGTTAAATTGGAGAAAGTTGTAAATAAATATCAAGTCGGTTCTGTCTTAAATGTGGGTACATCGGCACACACCCCTGAGCGGTGGCAAGAAATTATTACTGATATTCAAAAAGCAGCACAAAAAAACAGATTAAAAATTCCCGTTTTGTATGGCATTGATGCCATTCACGGCGCGAGTTATACGCGCGGTTCAACGCTTTATCCGCAACCTTTAGCGGTTGCAAGTACGCGCGATGTGGCTTTGGCACAAGAATTAGCAAGTATTACAGCGTATGAATGTCGCGCATCGGGTATTCCATGGAACTTCTCGCCTGCAATGGATTTATGTAAAGTACCCGTTTGGCCCAGGACATGGGAAAGTTTTGGTGAAGATGTTGTGCTAAATACAGTTTTTGGATCAGCTATGATTAAAGGTTATCAAGGCAATGGTGTGGGAGAAAAGTATAATGTGCTCGCCTGCATGAAACATTTCACGGGTTATGGTGCACCCACTACAGGAAAAGATAGAACAACAGGTGAAATTTCAGAACGCTCTCTGCGCGAATACTATTTGCCACAATACGAAGAAGCGATTAAAAACGGTGCTTTAACTGTTATGGTTAATTCGGGTGCGTTTAATGGAATGCCCGCGCACGCCAATAAATTTTTGTTGACCGATATTTTAAAAGGTGAAATGAAATTTTCTGGCTTTACCGTGAGCGATTGGGAAGATGTGAAGTATTTGTATTCGCGACATAAAATTGCCAAAACGTATAAAGATGCCGTTATGTTGGCGGTGAATGCGGGCATTGATATGTGTATGGTGCCAACCGATTTTGAATTCTCGGATAATCTAGTGGCTTTGGTTAAAGAAGGCAAGGTTTCTATGTCGCGCATTGATGACGCTGTTCGCAGAATTTTGTACGTTAAAGAACGCGTGGGATTATTTGATAAACCACAAGCGCCTAGAAGCGATTATCCCAAATTTGGTTCAGCGGAGTTTGCAGCAAAATCTAAATTGGCGGCAAGTGAATCGCTTATTCTTTTAAAAAATGAAAAAAGCACATTGCCTTTACCTAAAGAAGCGCGTGCTTTGGTGATTGGACCGACGGCGAACAGTATGCGTTCGCTCATAGGTGGTTGGTCGAACACGTGGCAGGGAGATAATGTTAATACTGTATTTGCTGATAATAATACTGTGCAAGAGGCGATTAAAGCTAAAGTTGGTGCGGCACATTGCACGTATTTGGAAGGTGCGAATTTTGAAAAATTAACCAATGCAGCTGATGCGCAACCTCTAGCAAAATCTGATGCTTACGACTATATAATTCTTTGTCTGGGTGAAAATTCTTATACAGAAACACCAGGCACCATTTCCGATATTACTTTAGATGCACATCAATTAGAACTTGCCAAGCAACTCGCTCAAACGGGTAAGCCGATTATTTTGGTTTTGTTAGAAGGTCGCCCGCGATTAATTACGCAAATTGAACCTTTATGTACCGCGATAGTGCTCGGTTTTTTACCCGGACCGCAGGGAGGCGATGCCATTGCCGATGTTTTATATGGCGATTTTAATCCGTCTGGTAAATTACCTTTGTCTTATTCTAAATTTCCAAACAGTTTTGTGCCTTACGATCATGCCGTGCTCGATAGTGGTTTCGACGGATTTCCGACGGGCGATAATGCTTATTACAATCCGTTATTTGAGTTTGGTCATGGATTAAGTTTCAGCTCGTTTGAGTATAAAAATTTAACAGTTGGTGATATTATTGGCAGCACTACAAAGGTAATTACTGTTGACGTTTCAAACACCAGTAAGCGCGATGGAGTAGAGGTGGTTGAATTATATACGAGCCAAGATTATGCTTCTGTTATTCCTAACGCTAAACGTTTAAAAGCATTTAAGCGCGTTGCTTTGAAGGCAGGCGAAACTCAAAAAGTAGAGTTCACATTAACACCTAAAGATTTATCAATCATCAACGCCCAAAATAAACGTGTCACTGAATCTGGTGATTATAAAGTGATGGTGGGAAAGCTCAAACAAGCGTTTAAAATATAGTTGATAGTTGATAGTTGATAGTTGATAGTTGGTAGTTGTATCACAAACTAACAACTATCAACTAACAACTATCAACTAAACTATTGCTTCACAAACTTCCCAGGCACACTCCACTGATTATTCGCGTGTGTTCTTACAATAAACATCCCTTGCGGAAACTCCGACACATCGAAATTGAGTTTGTTAATACCGCGTTCGACGTTGCGCGTTTCTTGTAAAAGCGTTTTACCATTCAAATCGTTGAAATAAAACTCTGCCTTACCATCAACGAGACTATTCAAACCAATGGTTAAATCACCTTCAAAATTAATAGGATTGGGTGAAACGTTGGTCAAAATAATCGGCACATACTGTTTATCAATTTGCGCTTGCGTTGCAAGTGCAGCTGGCGCAGGTCCAGCAAATGCAGGCGTAATCGTTATCCCTGCTTCATCTTTTTCAGCAGGAATACCCGTCGTATTATTATTCGGTGTAGAACCAACATCAGTAGGAGACGAGGCAATCACTTGGGCAAAAGCAGTAATCGGTCCAGAATTGTTAACATTAAAGAGCGTCAAAGTCATCGTCACCGTCTGACCCGCTGCGAGACTCGGAACTGTCCAAGCGTGAAAAAACGCATCGTAAACAGTACCCGCCGTACTCGTCACGTTTCCGCCATAATTAAAAAACTTCGGAAAAGGAAAATCGACTTTAACGTTCGTTGCTGTTGCACCTGTTCTATTGGCTAAAGTGAGCGTAAAAGTATGCGTTTGATACACTGCATAAGTGGGTGCACTCGTCATGGTGAGCAGTAAATCCGTCAGCGTAGAAGTATTCGAAGATGAGTTTACCGTGACAGCCGCTTCATCGTTTTCGGTCGGTGTCGGACCAGGATTATTGTTTGCTACCGAATTTTTATCCGCTGGACTCGAAGCCGTGACTTGCGCGTAATTTACCATACTCGTTGTGAATCCCGCAGCGACCGTACCATTTATGGTCAAAGTTGCTGTTGCACCCACTGCGAGATTACCTATTGACCAAATCCCCGTGGTGTTCGAATACGTTCCATTCGCCGTTGAGGCAGTACCAAACGTGAATGCACTCGGCAGCAAATCTTTCACCACAACACCTGAGGCAGTTGTATCGCCCGAATTGGTAAGCGTTAAAGTAAAAGTAAGTGGATCAGCGGATTTGGCAGTCGTTTTACTGGCAGCCATAGCGAGTTTCAGCGCTGTCAATTTAACTATCACGCCCGAAGGAATTTTCAACGCGGCTTCATCTTTTTCATGCACGATGCCATCCGTATTATTGCCTGGCGTAGAGCCTACATCTATGGTAGTATTTGTCTGAACCTGCGCAAATTGCGTCGTTGTAGCCTGTAAAGTAAAAAGCGTGAGTTGCAGCGTAACGGTTTGATTTGCCGCAACGGTGCCAATGTTCCAATTGCCGAGCCACGAATCGTAAGTGCCCACCGTAGCCACCGCCGAATTAAATCCCACGCCAGATGGTACAACGTATTTAACCTTCACGTTTTGCGCCGCCGCAGGTCCGCGATTGGTGAGCGTGCAGGTAAACGTAATATTCTGATACAGTGGTAAAGCCGCCGCATATTGCGCAGGTGCAGAAAGTGATAAAATCACATCGCACTGCGTAGCCGATAAACTATTCACCGTCACAACTGCTTCATCGTTTTCAACGGGTGTTGTCGTAGCATTATTCCCAGGCGTAGAATTTGGGTCGGTCACACTCGACGTTTGCACTTGCGCGAAATTAACGATGGTCGTTGTAATACTCACCACCGTCGTATTAATCGTCAAATTCGCCACTTGATTTTTAGCGAGCGTACCCACCGTCCAAATTCCCGTCGCGTTCGAATAAGTGCCGAGCGTAGAAGAAAACGTCGAATATGTTAATCCTGCGGGCAGTACATCTTTCACTGTCACAGAATTTGTCGTTGATGGACCGACATTTGTCAGCGTTAACGTATAAGCCACCGCCGTGCCGTTCGCTACGGTCGATTTATCCGCCACCATACTTAGTTTCAAATCTGCACTCGGCGCACTCGTTGCTGCAAACGATGTAATTGTTTCGTCGTTTTCTGTCGGAACGCCCGTTGTATTATTACCTGGTATAGAATTCGGATCGGGCTGCGAAGATGTCCAGACCTGAGCAAAATTGCTGGCAATTTTGGAAATCGTCGCGTTTCCGCTCAAAGTCAAAGTAGCCGTAGCACCCGACGCTAAATTATTGATCGTCCACAGTAAGGTCGTATTGACATACGACCCAACACTACCAGCCGATGGTGTAAAACTTGTAATACCCAATTCCGCAGGCGTAGAATCTTTAACAACCACATTCGCCGCGTTGGGTCCATTATTTTTAAGCGTTATTTGCAGCGAAATCGGATCGCCATTCACTAACGGCGTCGTGATAATCGCACTCGTCAAAACCAAATCCGCCGATGGACCCGTGCAGTTCACCGCATTTAAATTTACCGCCGCTTCATCTGCTTCGTGCGGCACACCATCCGTATTATTACCATGCGTAGAGGCATAATCCGTTTGCGTTGCCGATTGTACTTGACCAAAAACACTCGTCGCACCCACGCAACTCGCCGTTCCCGATAAAGTCAGAAATGCTGTACTATTAGCAGGCAGCGAAGGTATCGACCACAATCCTGCGTTATATGTACCTAAACTTGGCGTAAAAGAATTAAAATTCAACCCAGTAGGAAACGCGTTCAATTTCACCACCACATTCGTCGCTGTCGCAGGACCATTATTAAAAATACTAAATTTCAACGATACAGGATCATTAGCGTTCACGGGAGTCGTCACAGCATTTGCACTCAAGCTCAAATTCGCGCCATTCGGATCGGTCGTGTTCACTACATTAAAAATTACCTGCGACTCATCGTTCTCGGTTAAAACATTATTCGATGGCGTGGAATTCGGATCCGGCACATTATCCGAGCGCACTTCGGTGTCATACGTAATCGAACCCAATTGAATAGCCTTATAACTCACTGTCAGCGTTTGTGTCGTATTCGCCTGAATCGTAAACCCAGGTTTATTGCCAAAATTATTCGGGTCTCCGATATCGCTTAAAAGCCAGACACCGAGCGGTGCATCGTATAGCCCAATAGTTGCCGAAGACGACACATACTGCATTCCATTTGGCAAATACGATCGAATCTTCACGCCATCTGCGCGCGTTGGACCGTAATTCGTCAGTGTAGCGATAAACGTCACTGTATCTCCGAGTTTTATTTGCGAGGATGTGCCGGGTTTGAAAACAGCCTTCATACCTAAATCTGCATACAAACCAAGCACATTAAAATCCGCTTCATCATCCTCTTTAGCTACACCACTATAATTGTTAGGTTTGCTATTCACATCGGGATTGTCGCACGCCGTGACCTGCGCATAACATTTAAAGGCGCCACCTTGCACCACCAAACAATTTACCGTGATGATGTGCGAACTATTGCTAACCATCGTCCCCACCGTCCAAGTACCCGTAGGCAAATCGAAATTGCCTAAACCCGCCACATCCGCCGCTTGAATGCTCAAACCCGGAGGAACAGAGAGTTGAACTTTCACATTCGTCGCATTTTTAGTTGATGTATTTCTCAAAGTCAAAACAAAACTTTCCATTAATCCAAAATTTAATTCCGATTGGTTGGCAGTCATCGTAATCCCCAGATTAACCGAATCCGTACTGTTGGTCACGATGCCACTGCAACCGAGATAGGATGCAGCGTTGCCTTGCGTGACAGTAGCCGATGAACTGTTGTTACTAATCAGTGGGTCGGCGCTCGAACTCGTCACAGAAGCAGACATGGTAATACCAGAAGCAGTAAGTGTAAATACTGTGGCTTGCAATGTGACCGAATCACCCGAATTCATGCTTCCAATTGCCCAAACACCTGTATCCCAATTACGCCAAAACCCCACTGTTGTGATATTGCAAGTGTTTGATGAACCCGTAGGTTGAAGTGCCGTGCAAACCACGTTGGTAGCGGCATTTGGTCCGTTGTTTTTTACTGTTACAAAAAATGTTACGTAATTGTAAATCGCATACGTTGGAGAGTTGGAAGTGACACGAACCGAAATGTCGGACTGAGCCTTGGAATTAGTTGTTAAAAGTGAAAAGCTGAATATGAGAAAGCTGGAAAGAATAATGCTTTCGAGGCGTTTAATAAACGCAAAGTGTGTAGTTTTGATCATGTACTAAGTTTGATGTTTGTTTTTTGATGGATTGTTTATTGCAGCTGACAATATAAAATAAAAGTGTAAATCAATTGTGATTTTGCTTAATAAGCATTTTATAAATTGATGCAAAGAAACAAATCTTACAAAATGTTTGTCAACATCAAATTTATTATTCTTATTTTCAATTAATTGTGTTTGTTTTTATTAAAAAATTTAAAATGTTGATAATAATATTTTTCTCAAAAATATGCTAAATTCTTTTTATGACTTTAAAATTTGGAATACTCAATGAGTTTTAAAGTCCATTAGTATCAGCCAAAATTAATAACTTAAATCTAATGAAATTAGGATTGGAGTCTAAAATCAAAAAAATAGTTCATTGTGGTAAAATTTGTGCTTACTTAAAATTAAATATGAGTTTTAATTGTTTTAGATAAATTTAAACCTACTTAATAATTAATCATACAAACCTTGTCTATTGGTAGACGTTATAATCGCCGTTTTGAAATTTTTATTGCTGATAAAGGCGGTACGTTCTTAATGCCATAGTTAAACATTTGATATACCTACTGAATTTGCGTTGAAAGGCACTCATCCATAACTCGAATTCATAGAATTAAAAGAATTTTTAGAATTTGTTACTGTATTATTCTAAAAATTCTTTTAATTCTATGAATTCGAGTTATATTTGCGCTTTCAAAACAACTCAGTAAGCGTTTATCGCTTTTTGAGTAAGTATTTACTTAATAAATCGTTTAAAAAATGCCAGTAAAAATTCGTTTACAACGTCATGGACGTAAGCAAGCTCCTTTCTATCATATCGTTATTGCTGATAGCAGAGCACCTCGAGATGGTAAATTTATTGAAAGAATTGGGATATACAATCCAATGACAATTCCCGCTACTATCGAACTTGACAATCAGAAAGCTTTTGAATGGTTAAGCAAAGGTGCACAACCTACGGATACAGTTAATGGTATATTGAAATACAAAGGTGTATTGTTCCAGAAACATTTACAACGGGGGGTAAAAAAAGGTGCTTTAACCCAAGAACAAGCTTCTGAAAAACTAACAGAGTTCATAGATGCTCGCAACAAGCATATCGTTACGCGCGTTGAAGAAACTGCTAAAGCTAAAAAAGAATTCCAAACGAAAGTTTTTGGTATTCCTAGAGCTATTAAGCCTGTTGCGCAACCTGAGCCTGAACCTGTAGAAGAAGTTGTGGCACATGTTGAGGATGTTGTTGTTGCACATGTTGACGAAACTCCTATTTCAGAATAAGTAGAATATTAATTTTAGGTTTTAAATGATAATTTTTTTTCATTGACAATCTATAATTCATCATTCCTAATTATATTTACATCGTTATTATCTCGAAACCTGGTCGAGCCAATTGTGGCTTTACCAGGTTTCTATTTAAATGTTGATAGTTGACAGTTGGTATTTGACAGTTTTTTTATAAAAAACTCTTCATTTTCAACCTAAAACTATCAACCGTCAACTATCAACTATTTTATATGCACGATTTATCAGAAAAATACCTTGCTACGCTACAGAAAATAGCTAATGATATTCAAAACAGCGAAATTTTAGCTGTATATAATGAAAGCGAAGAAGAGACAGATTACAAAACGCTTTGCGATGTTTATGAGCCACAAATTGCTAAAGTTTATAGCGAAGTAGCTGCTGAAGTACCTTTACAATTGGTAGCTTTAGAAAACGTTCTTTTGAATCCTTATTTCGAGGGTTTATATTCCCCGCGCATTCTTGGCTATTCTATTTTGCGCGGACAAGTTAATGAACAAGCGCGTTTTATTCGCCCACAATCACACTTCTTCGATATTTTAAATGCTATATTAGAATCTCCCCATTTTGAAAACCTGAAAAAACGTATTGGGCAAACCATACAAATGGGTTTTGCATTTTCTGGTGATATTCGCGTGACAGATTTTATTGACTCTATCAAAAACAAACGCTTAATTTCTTATTTACAGAGCCAAAAAATAGAAAAACTACGCGATTTGAGTGAACGCACCTTGGCGTTTAATAAGTATAAAAATCAGTTTGTAGCTGAGAACTATTTAACTGCCGTTTTCCCCGATACGTTTGGTTCTTTAAAAGTGGAATACCCAGAACTCAAAGCTTTTTTATTAAATCGAGTTTCTAAAAAATTAAATAACGATAGTCTTAAAGTAGAAATGCTTAAAGCATTAAGAAATGAGGCTTTTTTTGGTACGAATGAGCATGCTGAATTATTATTGCTAAGCATTAATTTCTTTAATCTAAATGCCGAAGAAACTAAAAACGTTGCTGAAATAATAAATACTGCGCGTAAAACGGATACAGATTTTTCAGAAAAATATCTCGGTTTTTTACTTCAGTTGTTTGATAAAAACATTGCGCCAGATAGCTCTGCTGAAATTAAAGCAGCTACTTTCCTCGATAGCACTATTAAAGACGATGTTTTGAAATACTATACCATCGCTAATGTTGTCCATTCAAAAGGATATCCACATCCCGATGTGATGCAAGTTGTAAAAGTATTTTATGACAGTCACAACGGAAAATCGACCATAAATGAGTGTTTGCGACGATTGGTAGGAAGCTATATGAAACGCCTTATCAAGAATTTAACACCACGCGAGTATCTTGATTTCTTCGAAAATTTCAAAATTTTCCAAGGTTATATGCGCATTTTTGAAAATGAGCATTTCAACCAAAGTATTCGCGATGCTTCGATTGATTACACTGAGCGGTGTTTTAAACAATTTATTGATAAACGCGGTAGAGAATATCAAGACGTCAAGAAATTTATTCGCAACCAGTTTGTAGAAGCTAATTTCATTAAAGAAAAAGATGCTAAGGAGAAGTTTAAGGTTAAAAGAAAACCTAAAGCATAATTTATTAGTCAAAGGCTTTTGTGTTCTTTTGTGCCTTATGCGGTGAAAAAATTCTATGCGAGAAAATTTGAACCACAAAAGGCACAAAAGTTAATTACCTAAAAAATTAATCAATGCAAAGAACAGAAATCAGTTCGCTCGGCGAATTTGAACTCATAAAACGTCTCACAAAGAAAAATAAGACAGTCAATGCCTCGACATTTAAAAGTGTCGGTGACGATGCAGCAGTTATTGAAAATGGAAACTATTTAACTGTAGTCAGCACCGATTTACTCATTGAAGGGATTCATTTCGATTTAGCCTATGTACCGCTCAAGCATTTGGGTTATAAAGCTGTAGTCGTAAACCTTTCTGATATATACGCCATGAATGCGCAACCGCGCCAAATAACGATGTCGATTGCTGTGTCAAATCGGTTTTCAGTGGAAGCTTTGGAAGAATTTTATGAAGGTGTTTATGCAGCTTGCAAGTTTTATAATGTTGATCTCATAGGTGGTGACACAACAGCCTCAAATAAAGGTTTTGTAATAAGTGTCACTGCTATTGGACAAGGTGAAAAAAATAAATTAGTATATAGAAACGGCGCTAAAGTTGGTGATTTAGTCTGCATCAGTGGCGATTTAGGTGCGGCTTATCTGGGTTTGCAACTTTTAGAGCGCGAAAAACAAGTCTATTTAGAGCACCCCGAAATGCAACCTGAGCTGGAAGACAACGCCTATTTGATTCAACGTCAATTAAAACCTGAAGCGCGGAAAGACCTCATCTCCCAATTCGCAGAAAATAATTTAGTGCCAACTTCAATGATGGACATTTCGGACGGATTAGCATCTGAGTTACACCATTTGTGTACGCAATCGAAAGTAGGTGCTTTTATTGAAGAAAGCGGTGTGCCGATACATCCTGATACACAAATGGCAGCCATTAAATTTAAACTTGACCCTATTACTTGTGCTTTAAGTGGTGGAGAAGATTATGAAATGCTTTTCACAATTCATCCCGATGATATTGAAAAAGTAAAATACTTACCCGATGTTTACATCGCAGGAGAAATCACACCAGAAACAGATGGCATTGTTTTACATACCAAAGGTGGTAACAGACACAACATTATTGCACAAGGTTGGCAACATTTTGGGACTCCAACAGTGTAATAAAATTTTCCTTCAAATTTCTATTACTTTTCTTAAATTATGAAAGAGCCAATAGAATCGTTTTTGATTATAAATTCAAGTTCAATTTTGAAAACCAAAATATAACATAACTAAATTTGTTATGTTCAAAGAAATGAAAAGCAAACTGAAAACGCAACTAAATTTGTTATGTTTAAGTTGTTCAAAAGCATTTTCAATTTTCTAAACTGTAAATAATAACCAATTAATTAAAGATCTTAATCTCTTTTTTCAATTTCTATAATCCTATACATTTTTTTGCAGAATTTGCTGCTGAGAATTAATTAAAGAATTTATTTTACAAATAACTAAAAGTCTCACAAAGTTGCAAAGTCGCAAGTTTAAAAAATTGCGTCTTTTGCATCTTTGCGAGACTTTTTTGCGCTTTTGCGCGTTTTGCTTGGTGCCTTTGCGCGAAAACTAATTATGGCTTCGCACCAAAAACTGTAGCTAATTTCGCACCATCGACAACACCCCAACCAGTACACGCATCCCAACCTGCTCTAGCAGTAAAACCTTTTTTGGTTTTGGTTGTGATGTTGTTACCCACTGTTATGTCTCTGCAACCCGCCGTGTTGGCGTAAATAGTAGGGTGCATAAATCCGACGTTTTTTCCACGCAACTGATTGATAAGCGCAATCAATCCAGCCATTAACGGTGCAACCGCACTCGTTCCACCAAAAACATAATTGCCACCATCTACCCTGATTTTATAGCCAGATGCAGGATCGGCATCGGCAGCTACATCGGGAACACCGCGACCTTTAAATTTTTTATTGAGCGAAACGGGTACTTTAGCGTTAGCTTGATAGCTTGGTAGGGCAAAAAAATCGCTCACACCACCACCACCTGATGAAGTGGATCCTGCATTCCAAACAGACTCTTGTGCAATGGCTCCAGTAGTACTTAAAGCTATTTTTGTACCACCGCAAGCCAAAACATACGGACTTGATGACGGAAAATCGACGTGCACTTTACCATCAGTTGTGCCATCGCTACTTCCTTGGTCACCTGATGCAGCAGTTACAGTTACACCTACAGCAGCAGCAGCTTTGAAAGCATTGTCAAATGCTGTCATTGATTGTGCCGTCCAATTAATTTCCGGATTTCCCCAACTGATACTAATAACAGAAGGTGCATTCACTTTATCATTCACAGCTTGAGTAATGGCATCTAAAAATCCCTTATCTGTATTTGGTGCGTAATAAACGGCAATTTTTGCATTGGGTGCAATCGCTCCAGCCACTTCAATATCAAGCATCACTTCACCGTCTGCAGAGTTTGCGTTTCCAACTGGTGCATTTGTTGCTCCATCAACCCCAACAGCAATAACATTAGGAGTTGGGATTTTTAAAGCACTAAAATAAGTATTTAAATCCGCCACAACATGCCCACCGCCTAATTCTATAATGCCAATACACTGACCCGCACCAGTTGCTTTAGTGGGATAATTATACAATTTCGCTAAATCTGTTGGATAAAAAGACGCCGACGCTGCGGGTGTTGCTCCTCTCTCGTGCATGCCTCCACTATGGTCTCCGCCAAGAATTTGAAAATGTGTTTTTGCTTTCACGCGGTTGTCTAAACCAAAAACACCTTCAACAAGTGGGTGAATACTTTCATCAACACTGATATAACCTTCACGAACACGGTAAGTAACTCCTTTCGATTTGAATGTACTTAATTGTACACCAAAAGCATTTTGAATATTTGCGGCAGTTCCGCGTACAGAAACGGAACGTCTATCTATCGAATTATGTCCAACACTTAAACCATGTGAAGCGGCATAATCAATTACTTTTTGGATATTTTCTGGTGAAGCTGCATATTTTGCAGCTAATTCATCGCGCGTTAAATAAACGCCAGTTTTTAAAACATCGGCTAAGATAGCATCAATTGATGTTTCAGTTTTTAAATAGATTGTTGCATCAACAATAGCATTAGCGTCAATAGCTTTCTTCGCTTTTCCAGTCGATTGCTTATAATAGCTATCGACTAATGGTTTTAATGTACCCATAATTAAAAATTTTTGAGAGTGAATTTTTGAAATGAAGTTTTTGGTTTTAGATCATCTCAAGTTTGAATAAGTTTTGATAATTTAAGTTTAAAAAAGTTATTTATTTAGTGTTTTAATCAATTATAGTCAAGTATAAGAGTCTTCTTACTTTCGGAAACTTTGTCACCTTTTTTCTTGTGTGCCCCTATTTGTAGTGGGTGCTGAAAATTGAATTGCGAAATAATGCATTAAATCGTCAGATGCCCTCAAACGTCCTTTTGTTGTTGTAATAATATTATTTCCATTTACTATATCACCAAAAGTATGTTATATTTAATTTTTTATCAAAAGTATAGCTTTTTTCACTCAAGAAAAATTATTCGTACTTAAAGTTTTCTTAATATTTGATTTCAGGTTGAGCTATTTATGTATTTGTTTTACAATAGAGTATTTAAACGCATTTTTGTTAAATATTTTAGTGAGCTCTGTTAAAATTTAAAACTTAGAGCATTACTATTGCGTATTCAAAACAAAATGTACGTTTAAAAATTTTAATTCCAGAACATTAAATAAATGATTTACAATATCTTGCAAGTATTTTCATTGCTTTTGACGTTGTAAAAAACACCTATTTTCTTGTTTGTGTTATTTCGAAACGTTGTATTTTTACATTTATAAGTCAGAAAAATTAAAAAATTGGATAATTTAAACAAATACAGCCAGCGTGTAACGCAGGATGAGACACAACCTGCCTCACAAGCGATGCTACATGGTGTGGGTTTAACAAAAGAAGATTTCAAGAAAGCACAGGTTGGCATTGTGTCAACTGGTTGGGAAGGAAATCCGTGTAATATGCACTTGAATGCCTTGGCTTTAGATATTAAAAAAAGCGTTATCAACGAAAATTTAGTAGGTCTCATTTTCAATACCATTGGCGTTAGCGATGGTATTTCGATGGGAACAGATGGAATGCGCTATTCATTATTGAGTCGCGATTTAATCGCTGATTCTATTGAAACAGTTGTTTCAGCGCAATGGTATGATGCCGTTGTAGCAATTGTGGGCTGCGATAAAAATATGCCGGGAGCTATTATGGGAATGGGACGTTTAAATCGCCCCTCGCTTTTGGTATATGGTGGAACGATTGCTCCAGGGTATTATAAAAATCAGAAATTAGACGTTGTTTCTGCCTTCGAGGTTTTTGGAAAGAAATTATCAGGCACTATCAGCGATGAAGATTATGCAGGTATAGTTGCAAATGCTATTCCAGGACCAGGTGCTTGCGGTGGAATGTACACAGCCAATACTTTGAGTTCAGCAATTGAAGCATTGGGTATGGCATTGCCAGGTGATGCGTCATTTCCCGCCATCAGCAAAGATAAAAGTGATGAATGCGCGCGTATTGGTGCTGCCATTAAGAATCTACTCGAAAAAAATATTTTACCACGCGACATCATGACTTTTGAAGCATTTGAAAATGCTTTCACAATCGTAACAATTTTAGGTGGTTCTACGAATGCGGTTATGCACTTGATCGCGATGGCAAAATCGGTAGGTGTGAATTTTACTTTGAAAGATTGCCAACGCATCAGCGATAAAACACCTTTTCTTGCCGATTTAAAACCGTCGGGAAAATATGTTATGGAAGATTTATGGCGCGCTGGTGGTATTCCATCTGTGATGCGTTTATTGCTCGATCATGGTTATTTGCACCCGCATTGTTTAACTGTTACAGGTAAAACGATTGCCGAAAATTATGCGAACACACCGTCTCTAGATCCTGAAATGGGTATTCTCAGACCGTTTGATAATCCAGTGAAAGCAACTGGGCATTTACAAATTTTATACGGTAATTTAGCAGAGCAAGGTTCAGTGGCAAAAATAACGGGCAAAGAAGGTGAAATTTTTACAGGAACAGCGAAAGTTTATAACAGCGAGCAATTAGCGAATGATGCCATTATAGGCGGTAAAATTGTTTCGGGCGATGTGATTGTCATTCGTTACATCGGTCCGAAAGGCGGACCTGGTATGCCTGAAATGTTGAAACCGACATCGGCAATTATGGGTGCAGGATTAGGCACAAGCGTTGCATTAATAACAGACGGAAGATTTTCGGGAGGAACGCATGGTTTTGTAGTTGGTCATATCACACCTGAAGCACAAGTCGGTGGTAATTTAGCTTTGTTGAAAGATGGCGATAAAATCACGATTGATGCCGTTAGTAACAGGCTCGATGTGCATTTAAGCGATGAAGAATGGAAAATACGCCGTGACGAATATGCTCCACGTCCGTTATTAGCTACAAACGGTGCGTTGTTGAAATATGCTAAATTGGTAGCAACAGCTAGCGAAGGTTGCGTAACGGATTCTTTATAATTAAGGAAATTATTCAGCGCTGAAAGCGCGACTTATAATAGCGATGGGTGCAAGCCCATCGAATAATAATAATAATATGCAGAAGCAAGCGTATCATTTAGAAAAATCGAGTGCTTTACCTGAAGCCGCACCAACGGTAAATATTTCAGGTGCAGAAGCAATATGTAAATGCCTTTTGAACGAAGGCGTAGACACCATTTTTGGTTATCCAGGTGGCGCAATCATGCCTTTTTATGATGCGCTTTATAGCTATATGGATAGATTAAAACATATTTTACCGCGCCACGAACAAGGTGGTATTCACGCTGCTGAAGGATATGCGCGCGTAACGCGTAGAACCGGTATTGCCATTTCAACATCGGGTCCGGGTGCAACAAATTTAATTACTGGTTTGGGCGATGCACTTTTAGATTCTACGCCTTTAGTATGCATTACAGGTCAAGTGCGTTCAAACTTGTTAGGTACAGATGCTTTCCAGGAAGTTGATATTATTGGTTGCACTTTTCCAGTAACCAAATGGAGTTATCAAATCACAAAAGCGAGTGAAGTGCCTGCCGTTTTTGCGAAAGCGTTTTATATTGCTAATTCTGGTAGACCAGGTCCAGTTTTGATAGATATTACGCGCGATGCGCAACTTGAAAAATTTGATTTTTCTTATAAAAAAATGGATTCGGTGCGCTCGTATCATCCAAGACCAAAATTGGATTTTTCATCAATAAAAGAAGCGGCTAAACTTATTAATGCGGCTGAAAAACCGTATATTTTAGCAGGTCAAGGCATTCAAATTGCAGCAGCGCAGGATATCTTTAGAAAATTTGTAGAAAAAACAGGTATTCCTGTCGGACATACTTTGCATGGTTTGGGTAATTTACCTTCGGGTCATGAATTAAACGCTGGTATGCTCGGTATGCACGGAAATTATGGCGCGAACATCAAAAATAATGAGTGCGATGTCATGATTGCTATCGGAATGCGTTTCGACGACCGCGTTACAGGTGACTTATCGCGTTTTGGGAAACAAGCAAAACTGATTCATATTGAAATTGACCCCGCAGAACTGGATAAAAACATGCAGACGACTGTGGCTATAAATGCCGATGCACGTGAAGCTTTAGAAGCATTATTGCCATTAGTGAAGAAAAAATCACATCCACAATGGCTCGCTGAATTCAAAAAATGCGATGCCATTGAACACGAAAAAGTTATTCGCCGCGATTTAAATGAAGAAGGTAATGAAACCATGCGCATGGGTCAAGTTGTGCGCGAAGTATCGAATCAAACTAATCATCAAGCTTTGGTTGTGGCGGATGTGGGTCAGCACCAAATGTCGACTGCTCGGTACTATAAGTATCAAAATATTAACCAGTGGGTGAGTTCAGGCGGTGCAGGAACGATGGGTTTTGCTTTGCCAGCTTTGTTTGGTGTGCAATTGGCTTTTCCAGATAAAGTTGCAGTTGCATTTATTGGCGATGGCGGTTTTCAAATGACGTTGCAAGAACTCGGCATGTTTTCTCAATGGGATGTGCCTGCTAAAATAATTATTCTTGACAATGAGTATCTCGGCATGGTGCGCCAATGGCAGCAATTGTTTTTCGATAATAGATATAGTTCTGTCGCTTTGAAAAATCCTAATTTTGTGAAAATTGCTGAAGGCTTTGGCATTACTGGTAAAAAAATTACTAAAACATCGGAACTCAAAGAGAGCGTTGCAGAAATGTTAGCATATAAAGGTCCGTATTTGTTGCACGTCATGGTAGAGCGTGAAGATAATGTTTTTCCGATGGTGCCAGCAGGTAAATCGGTGGCGGAAATTGTATTGAGTGCAGATTAGTCAATTACGAATTACGAATTACGAATTACAGTTCGTCAATTTCGTAATTCGTAATTCGTAATTCGTAATTGGATTTTCAAATTATATGATACAACAGTTTACAATCAGTGTTTTCACTGAAAATAAGGCAGGATTATTAATGCGGGTAGTGATGGTTTTTACGCGCCGACACATCAATATAGAATCATTAACGACATCTCAATCCTCAATGGAAGGTATTTTCAGATTTACCATCGTCGTGAATTGTACAGAAAGTGCTGTTAAAAAATTGGTTCAACAACTCGATAAGCAAGTAGATGTTTTAAAATCTTTTTATTATAAAGATGACGAGATAATCAATCAGGAAATTGCATTGTATAAAGTGCCCACTGAGCCTTTTGAGGAGCATGGCGTAATGATTAAACTCATCAGAAAGCACAATGCACGCATCTTAACAACAGAAAAAGAATTCATTGTAATTGAAAAAACCGGTTTAGAATCTGAAACAGAAGCGCTTTTGAATGATTTGCGTACAATTGGAATCTATGAATTTGTGCGTTCCGGTAGGATTGCCATTGCGCAACCGATGGAACAACTCAATGAATTTTTGAAAAAAATGGGAGTTGGTAAAGACCAAGTCTGATTTAAAAGGCAAATTGCAAAAAACAAAGGGCAAAAAACTCAAATACAAACAGCGAAAAAGCAAGAAGTTAATCGAAGATAAATATTAAAGAAATCATCAAATTAAGAAGATCAACTAAAAATTAGTGGAAAGAAATTGCCTTTTGCAATTTGCCTTTTGCAGTTTGAGATTTCAAATGTACTTTTACAAAATTTTTTACAGTAAATCTATTCAAGTATGGCAAAATTGAATTTTGGCGGCTCAGAAGAAAACGTAGTGATGCGCTCCGAATTTTCTCTGCGCAAAGCAAAAAGTGTTTTAAAAGATGAGACTATCGCTGTTATTGGTTATGGCGTACAAGGTCCAGGTCAAGCGCTTAATTTACGCGATAATGGCTTTAACGTCATTGTTGGTCAGCGTAATAATTCTAAAACATGGGATAAAGCGCTCAACGATGGTTGGGTAGCGGGCAAAAACTTATTCGAAATTGAAGAGGCTTGCCAAAAAGCAACTATCATAATGTATCTTCTCAGCGATGCAGCGCAGATTGCTGTGTGGCCCACAATAAAACCGCATCTCACTGCTGGTAAAGCTTTATATTTTTCACATGGTTTCGGTATTACTTACAAAGATCGTACAGGAATTATTCCTCCTGCGGATGTAGATGTTTTCTTAGTTGCACCAAAAGGTTCTGGTACATCTCTGCGCCGTATGTTTTTACAAAAGCGCGGATTAAATTCTTCGTACGCGATTTTCCAAAAAGCGACTAAAAATTGCAAAAATAGGTGTTTAGCTGTTGGTATCGGTATCGGTTCGGGTTATATGTTCGAAACGGATTTCAAACGCGAAGTATATTCTGATTTAACAGGCGAGCGTGGTACGTTAATGGGTGCCATTCAAGGTATTTTCGCAGCACAATACGATGAATTGCGCAAACGCGGACACTCTCCGAGCGAAGCGTTCAACGAAACTGTTGAAGAGCTAACGCAATCTCTCATGCCATTGGTTGCTGAAAACGGTATGGATTGGATGTATGCTAACTGTTCAACAACAGCACAACGTGGCGCCTTAGACTGGTGGAAAAAATTCAGAGATGCGGTTAAACCCGTTTTCACTGATTTATACGACGCTGTCGCAGCTGGTCATGAAGCACAACGCTCCATCGACTCTAACTCTAAAGTGGATTACCGCGAAAAATTAGAAGTTGAATTGGCTGAATTGCGCGATTCAGAAATGTGGCGCGCGGGTGAAACTGTGCGTAGTCTTCGCCCTGAACGCAACGATGCGAAGAAGAAATCTTCAAGTAAAAAGAAATTGGAATTAGCTTAATCGTAATTTCATTGAAAATAAAACAACGGCTGTTCTCATTAGGGCAGCCGTTTGTGTTTAATTTTTGGAAACTTGTTGGTATTGCCTTGTCTCTCAATAAACATTGAATCGGAGACCGACATAAGGCGCTGCCATTGTATCTGCAGGCGGAATATAAATTACTCAATCACCTCATAAATAGTAATAGGTTTTGTTTTATTCTTGACGGTGATTTCGCCAATAACTTTACAATGGAAGGAATTTTTAACTTTTTCGTAAACAGATTTACTAATGACTATCTGACCTGGCATGGCGGCAGATTGTAAGCGTTGGGAAGTGTTAACAGTATCGCCGATGACGGTAAAATCTAAGCGTTTTAAAGCTGCAGAACCAATGTTTCCCGAAATCATTTCCCCTGAGTTAATGCCGATGGAAACTTTAGGCGTATAGGTTTCTTTTTCTGAAATTTGTTCTTTTTGCGCTTGGATGGCTTTTTGAACGGCAAGAGATGCTTCGATCGCGCGGTCAATATGAAATTCACCCGTAAAAACAGCCATTACGGCATCGCCCAAAAACTTATCGACATAACCACCTTGCGCAATAATTTCTTTCACCATTAGGTCGAAATACTTATTAATTAATGCGACAACAAAATTAGCTGGTTCTTTTTCTGAAATGGCGGTGAAACCGCAGATGTCCATAAAAACAACAGTAGCTTCAATATTTTCAGAAACGAGTAAGGTTGTTTCGTATTCCGAGCGTGTCATAAATTGTAAAACGCTTTGGTCGACATACATTTTGAGAATATTGTTTTCTTTAATGGCGCGAACAGTGTCTTTTATCTGATTAGAATACTTGAGGGTTTTAATCAGAGTGAGTTCTAAATCTTCGAACTGAATGGGTTTACAAATAAAATCGAACGCACCGCGATTCATTGCGATACGGATATTTTCCATATCGCCATAAGCAGAAACGATGACAGCTTGTAGCAACGGATTTCTTTCGTTTAATTTCATTAAAAGCGTCAGCCCATCCATAACTGGCATATTAATATCGCTGAAAACGATTTCAGTATCAGGGTGTTCTTCTAACAAATCTAAAGCTATTTGCCCATTTTCTGCAAAAATGAATTCATACTCTTTCTCACGAATTTGACGACGAAATTTTTGGCGTACGAGCTGCTCCAAATCATTCTCGTCGTCAACAATCATAATTTTAGATGTAATCATAGTAATGTAAGTAATTTCTCTTTCAAAAAATTAAAATCTAATGGCTTGTTTAAAAAATCGTCAGCACCCAACTTCATGGCGTATTGATAGTTTTCTTTGTCGCCATAAGCCGTAATCATCATAATTATTGGAGGAGGAGTTGGCTTTTCAGATCGAACACGACGCAACAATTCCAAACCAGTCATACCAGGCATATTAATATCGGAAAGTATTAAAATAGCTTCATGATCATGCTCTTTTATAAAAGATAACGCTTCTTCGCCTGAAAATTTAAATGAAAATTCAAATATGCCCTCTCGAATTTCTCTGCGAAAACTTTGTTCAAATAAAATTTTCATATCTTGCTCATCGTCAACTACTAATATTTTCATCCTAGATTATTTTTTGTAAAGGTAAGGTAATAAAATTATAAATTCAGTAAATTCGCCGTCTTTTGTGTTAATTTCTATTTTTCCATCGTGTCCTTTTGTAATTATTTCATAGCTCAACGATAAACCCAAACCTGTACCTTGACCTGTGGGCTTGGTAGTAAAAAAAGGTTGAAAGACTTTTTCTTTAACGCTTTCAGGCATGCCTGTGCCGTTGTCTTTCACCCGAATCTCTATGCCCTCGTCAATTTTTTGGGTTGAAACAGTGACGGTAGGTTCGTATTTTGCCTCTAAACCTCGTAGGTTTTTAAAACCTACGAGGTTTTGAAAACCTACAAGGTTTTTTGCTTCTTCAGCATTTAAATTATTGACGCTTAATAGTTTTTTCTTTTCCGTCACTGCATAAAAAGCATTATTGATGAGGTTTAATATAACGCGCCCAACATCCTGCGAAACAATTTCCATTTTAGGATTTTCAGGATCGTAGTGCGTCACCATTGTGGCGTTAAAAGATTTGTCTTTAGCGCGCAAACCATGATACGAAAGTCTGAACGATTCATCTACAAGCTCGTTAATATCGGTCATTTCTTTTTTTCCTGTACTTGCTCTTGAATGTCCGAGCATACCTTTAACGATGCTACTCGCGCGTTTGCCATGAAAACTTATTTTTTCTTGATTACTTGTTAAATCTTTCAATAATTCCTCGATATATCCTTTGTCAATTTTCGGTTTATCCAATTCTTCGTTTAATTCTTTAGCAATACCGATGCTAAAATCTGCAAAATTATTGACAAAATTGAGGGGGTTTTGAATTTCGTGCGCAATACCTGCCGTTAATTCACCCAAACTCGCGAGTTTTTCTTTTTGCACTAACTGCGCTTGCGTTTGTTTCAGTTCAATCAGCGTTTTATCAACTTGCTGTTTTGATGCTTCAAGTTTGCTAAAATCTTCGTAGCGTGCATAAGCAGATGAAAAAGCGTCAGCCAAAGATTGAACGACTTCTAATTCGCTCTCATTCAAAGGTGTTTCGCTCCCGATATACAACATTCCTTGCGAAAAAGGTAGGAACTGCAAATCCAACTGCATAGGAGGGTGGTCAGTAGCGTATTGTTCAGAAGATGTAATTGTGCCTTGTTTGAGAAGATTTGCTGTGAAATCTACAAAAGCAGCTTGATCCCAATGATCTTTATACATCGTGTGTTTTCGCCAATGCGCTACAATTTCAGTGAATGAACCTTGCGCATTATCGAAAGGCAAATAAAATGCTGCAATAGATTTTCCCGTCGGTGTTGAAAGCATGATGTGAATCTGCTCTTGTGCGGTATCAATAATAAAAACGCCGCAGCGAATAAACGAAATACCGAGTGTGGTTAATTCATTCCAAATAAGCGGGATAATTTTATCGAGATCGGCAGTGGTTCGCATAGATGCTGTTTCTGCACGAACTCTATCTAATGAAGCGCGACGCACCGCTTCTCTATTTTTTGCTTCAAGTTCTGTTTGTGCGGTTTTTAATTCGGTTAAAGTATTTTGCAATTGGGTATTTGCCTTTTGTTTTTGACGATTGTTGCGGTAAAGAAAGAAGCCAATTAAAAACATTATACCTAAGCCTACCAATAATGCAAACTGCTTTAATTGGGTTTGGTAATTTATTCTGGTAGTTTCAATATCTTTTTGTCTGCTTTCCTCTTGGGCAATCATGGTTCTTATAGCTTGCATATTGCCTGCTCCAAATAAACTATCTTTGGTTGCGGCAGCTAATTTGTAGTATCGAAAGGCTTCCTTTGAATCTGAATTTTCATATAGATTTGATAAGAGTGATGACGCTTCTAAAACTGCTGATTTTTGAGTACCTAATTGAGCTTCTGCAAGTCCTTGTTTAGCGTAATAAATACTCGAATCGGTTTTGTTTAATTTTTTATAAAATTGGGCAATTCGCGTATTGCTTATTGAGCTGCCAAAATGGTCATTATTATTATGAGCTATTTGGAGAGCTTTTCTATAATAATCTAATGCCAATTGCTGGTTGCCTAATTTATAATAAGTATCACCGAATGTAGTGTAAAGAAGTGGTTGAATACCCATACCTGTTAAAATAAAATCCTGCTCTGATTGCCTGAGATAATACAACGCAGAATCCAAATGATTACTTTCGAGATACACACGTCCAATATCCAAAGTTGCAAAAGCATGACCAACACCTTTGTCTTTTGTACCATAACCAAATTCTTTCTCTATATCTTTTTTAGCTTCAACATTTTTCAACATTTCTCTGAAATAACTCATGGCTTTAGTGTAATCTTTTATATCAAAATAGACATTCCCAATGAGGCTCAATGCAGCACCTTTTTCATAAGTAAAATGAGATTTTTCCGCAATTCTTATAGCTTCAAATCCAGTCTCTAATGATTTAGGTAAATCTCCCATTGCTTGCAAAGTAATTCCACTAAATGCTAAGGCTCCAATTTCGCCTTTCGGAAAATTAATTTGTCGCGCTAAATCTGCTGCCTTATTACCATAAAAAAGAGCAGAATCTGCGTTTGTATAACGGTAATCCCATATTAATTGTATCATTATAGTTACCCGAGCAGAATCTTGAGTAGTTTGAGTTAACTGTTGCTTCAAACTTTCAATTTCTTGATTCTGTGCCAAAGCGTAAACCGGCAATAAGAAAAGCAAACAAATTTTAACTAACCATTTCATAGTTTTCAGTTTGAAGAAGATGGTGTTTAACTCATGGATTTAAATTTGCATTAAAGTTATGACTGTTTATTGAAATAAAAAATTTAAATGCGACAGATTATTTTAACGGCAAAATAATCACAAACTCACTCCCTACACCTTCCTCGCTTTCCACGTTTAAACTCCCGCCGTGCCCTTTCGTTATAATATCATACGCGAGCGATAAACCCAAACCTGTACCTTGACCTGTGGGCTTGGTAGTAAAAAAAGGTTGAAAGATTTTTTCTTTGACGTTTTCAGGTATGCCTGTTCCGTTATCTTTTATGCGAATTTCGATAGACTTATCTACTTTTTGGGTGATGACGGTGACGGAAGGTTGGTAATGAGATGTTTGCAACGCTTCTTCCCGGTTTTTACGTTCATTAACCGCATAAAATGCATTATTAATCAAATTCAAAATAACGCGACCGACATCTTGACCAATAATGCCAATTTTAGGGATTTTTGGATCAAAATTCATAAGCATTTCAGCATTAAAATTTTTGTCTTTGGCGCGTAAACCGTGATAAGCTAATCGGAAATATTCATCAACCAATGCATTGATATCTATAAGTTCTTTTTTGCCAGGCGTAGTGCGGGAATGTTCGAGCATTCCTTTAACTATACTGCTTGCTCGTTTGCCGTGATAGTTTATTTTTTCTTGATTGCTCGATAAATCTTTAAGTAAACCTTCAACATAATCTTTATCAATATCAGGTTTGTGCATTTCGAAATTTAAATCTTTGGTGATATCAACACTCAACTCGGCAAAATTATTGACAAAGTTTAGTGGGTTTTGGATTTCGTGCGCAATGCCTGCCGTGAGTTCACCTAAACTTGCCAATTTTTCGGATTGTATGAGTTGATTTTGTGTAGCTTTGAGTTCAACAAGGGCTTTTTCTAATTCTTCTTTTTGTTTTGTTAACTCGGCTGTACGTTCGGCTACTAAGTTTTCGAGTGTGTTTTTTTGATCTTCAAGCTCTTTTCGCTCTGCTTCGTCTTTTTTCCTCTGCACTTTTTCGCTTTTGTTTTGCCTTTGTGCATATATTCCAAACCCAATCAACCAGAGATTAGTAAAAATTTTGGCTGATTTAAATACATCATTGTGTGTAGTATGAAAACTTGGCGTTACATATTTAAAAAAAATATTTATAACCGAAAACACTAACACCGGAATTACTGCCGTGAGTAATAAGCGCGCTGAACGAACATCATTCGATTTACGAAGAATATAACCAACTATTATTAAAATGAAAAAATAGAATTCATCAATAAATAGATTTAATGAAAGTAAGTGTGATATCAAAATAAATATACCAGCTCCAATCCATAAATTTTGAAGCAACTTATCCCATTTTGGTAAAGTAACCGATGTTTCTAAATACTTGCGTAAGAAACTAAATACACCAGCACTAACTCCTGTTTTAATTACAATGTCTCCAATATCAAAATTCATAGGTTTAAATTTTTAGGTCAAAAATTGTATCTATTTAGCTAAAGCTAAAATGTTAATCTGCGGGAAACTTTTCCTTTTTAGCAGCATCTAAATAGTTGCACATTTATTCCAATTTATGTTTTAAGTCGAGTGAAGTCCAACTCAATTCTATAGTACCGTGCGTTTGATCGGGTTGGACATCGGTAAAATAAGTGCCACTAAAAGTTTTGGGTTTATCGAAATCGTTCAGTTGCAACATGGTATAGCCATTGAATCGCTGAATCAATTTTTTGCCATTGTGTTCTGTGGGCATTTCGCCTTGCCAAAAAAAACACAGCGTGAACAGATTTTCGTTATCATCAGCTGCAATTTCGACTAAAATACTTTTTGAAATGCCGATAGCAGAATAAGCATGCACCCGTAAAGTAGTGAGCGATTGCGTTACTTCAACAACAAATTTTTGCGGCACTTCACTTTGTGAACTGTGAATAACACCTTCCCAACGACCACGCATATCGGGTGCAATGTTAAAAGTTTTACGCATCGATTGAATGAATGAATAGTGCCACATTGATTTTTCCAACCAAACCCACAAAAATGTGATAGGCGCAATTAAGAAACCGTAGTGCAAAAGTAATTCACCTAATTTCTCAGTTTCGACCATTTTTAACATAAAAAGTGCCGCAGAAAAAATGACAATACTTAATACAGCAACACCAACTACAATGGTTTTGATTTCGAGCTTGTAGGCTTTCATAGTTTAATAATTTAGATTGAATTAGAAGTTATAACTAAAAGATTGCAAGATAGGACATTGACAGAATATATTAAATTTTTGATTCCCAATACTTTTATAAAATATCGAGCGTTCTGTTAACAATAATGTAACAAAACCTAATTTCCACAATTTAAACCATTTTCATGAAAAAGATTTTACCCTTTACGCTTTTTTGATTTACTTCTTTTTTTCTTTTTTGCGCAACAACCGAACAAAACATCTTTAAAAGGTGCTCGTGTTGATAATTGGTAAGTTTATGTTAAAAATTTGTAAATTATAAAATAAATCCCGTAACTTGCGTTTTAAAATAGCGTAAAAATTCTGTAAATCTATTTTGTAACTGACTAAAAGAAAATTGGTATGACGGAAATATTAATTCATGTCCCTTCGGATAAGGAATTGGACAACATTATTCCTTTTTTGCACGATCTAAATATCAATTTTAGCGCAAGCTCTTCTACATTATCGAGCCCTTCAGATAATAACGGAAATTCAAAATCCAAACATAGCTTGTGTAGTGAGTTCTGTATTTCAAATTTTAGTCATCAAATTAAGTATTTTGAGGAAGGTGATTAGTTTCGCATAAAGTGATACCAAATAAATCAAAATCTTGTAACTAAGGGAGTGTTAATAGATTTTTACGCTTAAAAAATAAATTACACAAAATCTAAACAAAGACTTGTTCGGCTATTTTAACCCTCTGACTTCTATCTTTGTGGCTGAATTTTTTAATTAGTTTTACAAAGAGATGTTTAATATAAATCGTGTAATATTCTTTATATTTTGTAGTGCATTCTTAGGTGTCATTTTTTCTGATTGCGGTAACAAAAATGAGACAACCTATAAACAGGGTAAAAGATTATATGAAAACTATTGCGCCAATTGCCATAATGAAAACGGTACGGGTTTAATGAGTCTTGTGCCACCTTTAGCACAAGTAGATTATATTAAAATTCATCGCGCAGATTTACCTTGCATTATTCGAAAAGGTCTTCAAGGAACAATTACAGTAAATGGTAAATCTTTTAGTGTGCAAAATATGCCAGCATTAGACCGTTTCTCACCATTCGAGGTGACGAATATTTTAAATTACATCAGTTCTTCGTGGGGAAATAAGGAAAAACCTTGGACTGTTGACGAAGTTTATAATTCATTTAAATATTGTCCGTATTAAATTTACTTTATTGTTAGTTCGTAATTATTCAGCTAAAGCTGAAATGATTGCCAAATTTCCTCCCTACCTTGTAAGGACAGACTTTCGCAGAAAAATAACTAAAAATCTGCGAAAGTCTGCGAAGTCTGCTAGAAATTTTTAGCTTTAGCTGAATAGATGCGTTAGTTCTTTGTTTCGTGACCCAATAAGTAGTAACTTGTCATATTAGTGTTGAATTTTTAAAATTTACTACATAAATAGATGACATTAGCGCAATAATATTTAATATTGTGTTTCGTTCTTAAAATAAAAGATAAGTTTATGTTGACGTTGCAACCTATAGAAAGACGCACAGCTATATCGAAAGAAAATTTTGAGGCGGAGTTTCTCAAACCGCTTCGTCCTGTGGTATTAACTGATTTGATTAAAGATTGGCCCGCTAAGAACAATTGGACAATCGACAATCTGAAATCGAAATATGGGCATCTCGAAGTGCCTGTTGTAACACCAAATTATTCAAAACCCGGAAATGGTTATATGAAGCCCGAATTGTTCATGAGTTTTGGTGAATACCTTACCCTCATGGAACGCGGACCGATGCCATACCGCATTTTTTTGTGGAATATTTTCAAACAAGCGCCAGAATTATGTAATGATTATGTGATACCAACAATTATGGATGGTTTTTTAAAAGATTTTCCTTTCATGTTTTTTGGTGGTCAAGGTTCTGTTACACCTATGCACTACGATATTGACATGAGTCACGTTTTCTTAAATCATTTTCATGGCAGAAAGCGTGTTGTTGTTTTTGCGCAAGATCAATCAAAACTTTTATACAAACATCCCTATACTGTTGCGAGCTACGTAGATATAAACAATCCAGATTACAAACGTTTCCCCGCGCTCAATTACGCCAAAGGTTTTGAAACGGTTTTAAATCCGGGCGAAACTATTTTTATTCCGAGTGGTTACTGGCATCACATCGAATACGTTGATGGCGGCTACTCCATTGCTTTGCGTGCCAACGAAAGTTATGTGCGTCGCGCTGTAGGTGCTATGAGTATAGCAAAACACTACGTGGTTGATAAAGGTATGAACAAAATATTAGGACCGCGTTGGAGAAATATTAAATCTGAAATGGCGGATAGACGCGCTGCACAATTAGTGTGAGATAATAAATTCCTCATCGAGAAAGACTTCATCTCAATTTCAAAATAATTACAATTTTGACGATTTGTGTTTTTTATTTTATAAAAAGTGAAAAATAAAAAAATGTTAAACTGTAAAAACCCGATATATGGGTTTTTACAGTTTTCTATTTTTAAAAACAAACCATTTTTCATTTTTATACAGTAAAATTTGTAAAAAAGACTAACTAAAAATCAAGTTGTGGTGAAGCCTACCTACAGTATTACAGAAATGAGTTTAAAGTTTGATGGTCAACCTTTTAACCGTTTTTGATCTCACTCAGCTAAACATTATCCGAAATTTCATTATTTTTCATAAAAAATAAAAAAAAGCGAACAAATAGTTCGCTTTTTTTGTATTTAGGTATAGATTTGGATGTTTATAACACAGATCGTGTTTAAAGCAAATTTTTATGTTCGATTTTGAAAGAATAGCTCAGTTTTTAACGAAAGAGCAAAGCGGATTTTCTTCTTTAATCAGTAAAACAAAAGCCCAAGCATGGATAGATTCTATGCTCGATTTGCTTTTCCCGTTGCGTTGCGAAAAAAAAAGTTCAGAATTGATTTTGATTCAGATTGCGAATGAAGATTTATGTACGCTTATCAATTTTAATGGTAGGACAAAAGCACAAAGCAAAAAAATTGCAGATGCTTTTTTTTCTGAATTACCAGAAATTTTTAAAACATTAATGCGTGATGCAGAAGCATTTTTAGAATTTGATCCTGCGGCAAAATCCATTGAAGAAATTATTTTAGCTTATCCAGGTTTTTATGCCATTGCGGTTTATCGTATTTCACATAATTTATGGTTAAAAAAAATTGAAGTTTTGCCACGACTTATATCAGAATGGGCACACAGCCAAACAGGAATAGATATTCATCCAGGTGCAAATATTTCAGATAGATTCTTTATTGATCACGGAACGGGGATAGTTATTGGAGAAACAGCTGTGATTGGTGAATACGTAAAAATTTACCAAGGTGTGACTTTAGGTGCATTAAGTGTGAATAAATCGGATGCAGATATAAAAAGGCACCCAACGATTGAAAATAACGTAGTAATATATTCGGGAACAACAATTCTTGGTGGAAAAACTGTTGTAGGGCACGATTCAATTATTGGTGGCAATGTATGGTTGACGGATAGTGTGCCTCCTTTTTCTTTAGTCTATCATAAAAGCGAAATAAAGGTTCGCAATAATTTTGATTTCGAAGAGCCTATTAATTTTCAAATTTAACTCGAATTCATAGAATTTAAGGAATTGGTTGAATTTCTTAAGTTTATTTTTATGCAATTCGAGTCGCATTAATTTGAGCTATTTTTTAATTTATTCCAGTAATTCAAAAAAATTCAAAAAATTCTATAAATTCGAGTTAAAAATTTATCACAATGAAGTTTCATGACATTTTAGCGACAATCGGCAACACGCCACACGTGCGCATTAATAATTTATTTGGCACTGACAATGAGGTTTATATCAAATTAGAAAAACAAAACCCAGGTGCCAGTATTAAAGATCGTATTGCGCTTTCAATGATTGAGGATGCTGAACGCAGAGGCATTATTAAAGAAGGAAGTACTATTATTGAACCCACTTCTGGTAATACGGGTATTGGTTTAGCGATGGTTTGCGCTGTGAAAAAATACAAACTCATTTTGGTAATGCCAGAATCAATGAGTATTGAACGCCGCAGAATTATGGCTGCTTATGGTGCTACATTCGATTTAACACCTCGTGAAAAAGGCATGAAAGGTGCTATTGAGCGAGCGAATGAATTACAACATGAAACGCCCAATTCGTTTGTGCCGCAGCAATTTTTAAATCCAGCCAATATTGAAGCGCATTATAAAACAACCGCAATTGAAATTCTGAATGATTTTCCAGAAGGATTAGATTATATCATTACAGGTGTCGGAACAGGCGGTCATATCACAGCTTGTGCGGAAGTTTTAAAACCTAAGATGCCCAATTTAAAAGTTTTTGCCGTTGAACCAGCCTTGTCACCTGTTTTAAGTGGTGGCGCACCATCACCACATCCTATTCAAGGAATTGGCGCAGGATTTGTGCCTGGAAACTATCATAAAGAAGCGATTGATGGAATCATTCAAATTACAAAAGATGAAGCATTTGATTTTACTCAACGGTTAGCAAAGGAAGAAGGTATTTTGGCAGGTATTTCAACGGGTGCCTCGTTGGCGGCTGTGTCGAACAAAATTGCTGAAATTGGTAAAGGGGCTAAAATTCTCACTTTCAATTACGATACGGGAGAAAGATATTGGTCTGTTGAAGGACTTTTTTAGGATTAAGGAATATGTGATAAGTGATAGGTGAAAATTTTGTTCCTTGAGACTATTTTTACTTTTCAAGGATTTTATTCGGTGCTGAAATTAGGTTCGCCTTCGAACTTTTAATTTCTTTGACAATAAACACTCCCTTTTACATATCACTTTTCACTAATTACTTATCATATAATTAAAAAGGCGTTTGGAGTGTTGCCCACTCTAAACGCTTTTTTTATTTTTTTAATTACAAATCAAATAATAAAAAACTATCAGAATATTTGGTACTGTTTTTGGTTTAGAGTTGTTGTACATAGTAGATTTTAACACTACTCATAACCGACTTCTTATTTATATATTGCTACTCATGACCATTTACAGTTACATTCGTAGTAGAGCTGCGCAGTTTGCAGCTACGCTTTTTGCATCCTATCAACAAAATCAAAGCTGCCAGTTATCGGCTATCAGCTATCAGTTTTTAAAAATTAAAGAATTAAAGAATGAAAGAATGAAAAATTGCTTTAGTCCTTTTACTTTGGCATTTTTTAATTTTTTAATTTTTTCATTCCTTAATTTTACAACTGCTACTGCTCAGAATAATTTGGCATTGCAAATAATAAATAATACGCACAATGCGCGCATCGGCGATACTATCAATTGGCGTGTGGTTGTCATAAATGTAGGCAAAACATCAGTGACTGGTGTGACAGTGAATATTCCTACGCCGAATGGTGCGGTTTTAAAATCTAATAATCCACTATCAGGAAGTTTCAATTCTGGAACTTCTGTTTGGAATATTGGCGCTATCAACGCGTCACAAGATTCAGTGTTTTTAGACCTAACTTACACTTTACAAAGTGAGGGAGTAACATACGCCATATATGAAATTGCTTCGATGGATCAAATTGATGCGAATTCAACACCGAATAACGGCAATTTGAATGAAGACGATTTAGCCACTACGTGTGTTAGTATCCCTGTTTTTTACAATTGTACAGATAATATTAATCTTTTGGCGTCTGCGCCAAAGGGTTATTCTACTTACCAATGGTATTTATACGGCAGCCCTATTTCTGGCGCTACGCAAGATACGTACCGAATTAATCAGATTGGCGATTATACTTACACCGCCAATGTTGGATCGAACAATTGCCCTGCATCATTGTGTTGCCCAATTCAGGTGAGAAGAAATGAATGCCATGCTATGGGTGATTTTGTTTTTAACGACAAAAATAACAATGGTGTATTTGATGGCACAGACACTGGAATTCCAAATGTTTTAGTGAAACTCTATTTAGCACCTATTTCAAGTATTAAAAATCCTTTAGTCGATTCATTGTATGCTTCGACACCAACTGATATTAATGGTAAATATTTATTTAGCGCATTAAATCCTAATAATTATTACGTTACAATTGATAACCCAACAGGTTTTGTGAGTTCAACTGGTACAGGTTCTACTGACACTTCAGTTGTTGCATCAAAACCTTATGAGCCTTCTACTTCGCGTACAAATAATACAGATAATGGAACGCAGATGGTGGGTTTTGTGATGTCGAGCATAATTATATCAACAGCACTTGATACGACTGTTGACTTTGGCTTATTCAAACCTACACTTCAACTGGGTGATTTTGTTTTCAATGATAAAAACAACAATGGTGTGTTCGATAGTACAGACGCGCCAATCTCTCAAGCTATTGTGAAATTATATGTTGCGCCAACATCGGGAACAAAAAATCCATTGGTTGATACTTTGGTGGGTTCAACATTTACGGATGTGAATGGTAAATACCTATTTACAGGTTTAGATTCTAAGAAATATTACGTTACAGTCGACAATCCAGCAGGACTAACAAGTTCTACGGGTTCAGGCTCGGTTGATCCATCATCAACACCAACACCTTATGAGCCATCGAGTTCACGCGCAAACAACAGCGACAACGGAACACAAATGAGTGGTTTTGTCATGTCGTCCATCATAAACTTGATTTCAAACGATTCAACGGTTGATTTTGGTTTCTATGCACCCGTTGTTCCGAAAAAATGTTATGTCATTACCAATTTAGTTTGGGAAGATACAAATCACAATGGTATCAGAGACGGAAGCGAGGTTTTAATACCCAATGTGAAAGTAGTATTATTAACACTTGGCATAGATGGTATCAAAAATACGGCTGACGATTCGATAATAGCTACAGTGTATAGCGATAGTTTAGGTAGATATACTTTTAGCTGTTTAGATTCGAACGCGTATTACTTGAAAGCTTTTACGCCGATAATGATGAGTAGTACAAATGGTATATCGTATGGAAGCTTTACGATAAGTCCAACCATTAGTTTGAATGCTTCAAACCCATTGGTTAATTTCGATTTTGGTTTTGTGCCTTGCAGCCCCATCAATCCAACGTTTAATGCGCCAACTGTCGTTTGCGGAAATAATGTAACTACATTTACCGCTAATGGCAACTATGCATCATACGCATGGGATTTTGGCGACGGAAAATCGGGAACAGGAGCAAATACAACACATATTTATGCGCCAACAGGTGGTCTATTTGTAGTTAAATTAACTGTGTTAGATTCTGCTGGATGTTCTGGTTCTATTTCGCAAGATATATCAGTTAAACCCATGGTTTGGGCGCGTGCAGGCGTTGCACACACGATTTGTGCAGGCGACACCGCTCATTTAAGTGCACAAGGTGGTACACACTATACGTGGTCAACTTGTAGAGACGTTGCATGCAACGTCTCTACATTAGATAATAACTTAGTTTTCAACCCAACTGCTACGCCGTTAGTAACTACAACTTATTACGTTACTGTTTCGAATGATGAAGGTTGTTTTGGTGTTGATTCTACCGTAGTCAATGTAACACCTGCTCCGAAAATCACTTCGAATATGGGACCGCTTTCAACGTGTTCAGGCGGTACTATTCCCGTGAGCATTACACTTGACCAACCGATTTCAAATTATAAAATTGAAGGTAGTGCAGGTTATAAAGATGTGGTTGTAAGCGGTAATACCATTAATTATACAGCTGTATTGAACGGTACTTACGACAATGTAACCATTACGCTGTTTGGAAATAATGGTTGTTCTGTCAAGAAATCATTCCCGATTTACTTAGCAGGCAACCCAGTAGCTGATTTTGTGGTGGTTGAGCCATTCTGTATGGGTAACGAAACGACATTATTGTTCACTGGTACAAGTACACCAGGTGCGGTTTTAACTTACGATTTGGGTATAGACGGAACAATTGTTTATTCAAGTCCAGCAACTGCAACTTTACCTGCGGGTGATACAATTGTAGTTAAATGGGCTAATTTTGGCGGACACATCGTTAAGTTAAATGTGAACGATGGTGGTTGTGTTTCGAATAAAACGCTCAGTATTTTTGTGCGCAAATCGCCTAAAACGGTATTGGCGAATGCAGATACAACTGTTTGCCCAGGCGCAAAAGTGAATTTATACGGTACAGCAGGTTTATTGACTTGTATCTATCAATGGTCGCCTTCAACAGGTTTAGACAGAACAGATATTGCCAATCCGGTAGCGACAGTGAATGTTACGACTACTTATACACTCAATATTATTGATATAAACGGTTGTCAGAGTAAAGCAACTGTCAAAATTACAGTCGATACAAGCAAGCCCATTTTTGCAAACGTTCCAGTGAATATCACTGTAGCTTGTAAAAATATTCCAACAGCAGCAACAGTTACTGCGACAAGTGGTGGTGTGAGTGAGCCAGTGACTTTAGTAGAGACAACGCAAGCAGGTAACTGCAAATATAATTATACTATTACGCGCACTTGGACAGCCACGAACAAATGTGGCTTTACAACAACAGCAACACAGGTAATTACGGTTCAGGATATTATTCCTCCAGTTTTCGCCAATGTGCCAGCTAATATCACTTTAGATTGTGCACAAGCGATACCAGCCATAACAAATCCAACAGCAACTGATAATTGTTCGGATCAAGTGACGATTACTGCTACGGAGGTAACTTCTGATTCAACTTGTGCGAATGGAAAAACGATAACGCGGGTTTGGGTAGCAATTGACGAATGTGGAAACAGAGCTTCGGCTACACAAAAAATCACTATTTTCGACCAAACTGCTCCTGTATTTGCCAATGCACCAGCTAATATCACTGTCACTTGCAACGGTGCTGTGCCAACACCAGCAAATTTAACTGCTACTGATAATTGTATAGGTGCGATTAAATATGGCTTCACTTCAACTTTGATAGATTCAGTTTGTGTGAATAAAAAATCTTTCGTCCGCACTTGGTCTGCCACTGACGGTTGTAATAATATCGGCTTTGCAACACAAAAAGTAACGGTTAACGATAATGTTGCCCCTGTTTTTGCTAATGTACCAGCTGATGTAACCATTGAGTGTTCAGATGTATTAGCGACTGCATTACCAACGGCAACGGATAATTGCACAGGCACACCAACAATTACAACAAGCATTGATACGCTTGCAGGTGGAACTGCTTGTAATTATATAGTAAGAAGAACTTTCACAGCCACTGATGCTTGTGGAAATATTGCTACAGCAGCACAAAACGTTTCAATTAAAGATACAAAAGCGCCAGTTTTTTCAAATACGCCCGCTAATTTAACTTTGGCTTGTGATAGCGATGTAACGCCTTCAATTACGCCTAAAGTAAATGACAACTGCGACATCAATCCAACAGTTGTTTTGAAAGAAACCGTGGATTCTTCAGTGAATTGCACTAAAATTATTACGCGCACTTGGACGGCAACGGATAAGTGCAATAATGCTTCGACTTACACGCAAACAATTAGAGTCAAAGATTCAATTGCACCAGTTATCTTTCCGATAAACCCAGTGCTTGTAAATGTTAAAAACGGTGACACTATCACCATGTCGTGTGAAAAATTAGTGCCATTTACTTTAGATGATTTCACAGCGACTGATAATTGTGGCGGGTTAGTTATCCGCGACTCAACTAATACAGCTCCAGGAATTCATATTTTCTTTACAGATCTGGGAACAAAACGTGGTAATTGCTTAACAGATGGTTTTTCAGCGATTATTGCTTGCAAATGGACTGCTGTTGATAAATGTGGTAATAGCTCTACCTATACTATTTATATCAAGGTTGTTGATAAAACAGCACCCGTTCTTTCGGCTGCTCCAGCGAATATAACTGTTAATTCTCCTGCAGAAGTGCCAGTGCCTGCAACTTTAACTGCTACTGATAATTGTGCCGTTCCAACGGTAGTTGAAACTGAAACGCAAACGCCAACGGGTCAAAACTGTGATTACGTTATTACGCGTGTTTGGACAGCTACAGATGATTGTGGCAACACATCATCGAAAACACAACTCATCACCGTTCGTTACGATGTTAAGATAAAAGTTGTTCCTTTCAACGAAACATGCTTTAAAAATGATGGTTCTGTTTTATTTATACCAACGCCTAATTCTGTTAAATGGTCTGATGGTTCAACTGTCATCAACAGAAAAGACCTCAAAGCAGGTAATTATACAGTTACTGTAACGCTCAACGGTTGTACAAAAGTGCTTAATGTAACTATTGGCATCGATTGTGTTCAACCAGTTTGTACACCATTCAATGCTTCAATAACTAAAGCTGATGCAACTTGTGGTAGCGCAAACGGTACAGCTTCTGTTTCAATTACTAATCCATCAGCATATACTTATGCTTGGTCGAATAGCAAGACAGACGCAAACATTGCGTCTCTACAAGTCGGAACCTACACAGTTAAAGTTTCGCGTATTGGCGTACCGAATTGCGATACAACAATGAGTGTGACAATCGCCAATAATAATATTAACTGTTGCACAAAACCAGTTGTTCGAGTCAATTCAATTACTGCTAAATGTGGTGATAACTCAGGTACAATTGCATTGTTCACCGCTTCGGATGTATCGTACAAATGGAGTAATAATGCCGGTAATGTTTCATCTATCTCGGGATTAAGCGCTGGAACTTATACCGTCACAGTTAGTCAAAATGCTTTCCCTAGATTGTGTGATACCGTCATTTCAATTAGCATTGGCAACGATGTATCGAACTGCTGTACGAAGGATATCATTGCACAAAAAACGACAGTTAAGTTGCTCGCTAATTGTAATGCTAAGGCAGATGTGTGTATTGAAATTCCATTCAACATCATCAATACTTTCACTATAACTGATAATGGCGTAGCATACTCTAACGGATTTACTACCTGTAATCTCGGAACGAATTTACAAGTAGCTCAAGGAACACATACGCTCATTTTTACCAGCACGCAAGGTTGTAAAGATACATTGATTGTTAAAGCTATTTGCACACCCGATACAGCAACCAATACATGCGTACCTTTCTTAACATCGCACACGGCAACTATAACAAATGCTTGTGTAAGTGATACGGCTAAAGTGTGTGTCGATATTCCACAAGAGAATATTAATAACTACGCTATAACGGTAAATGGAACTGCATACGATGCCGGTTACGAAGGTTGCAAATTCGATACCATTACTGGCTATCAATATTTCAGCATGCCCGGTAAAGGTGCAACAGGTCCTTATACTTTAAATTACTGGGCATATAACGGCGATTCTATCAAAAATAAATCGTTTGCAAATGTTGCAGCGCTGGTAGATTCTATGAACAAATGGAATCCCACAGGAAACTGGACGCTTATACCGACGAACTACTTCATTCAAGGTGGGGATAACACGAAAACGTATGGCGATATGCGCATAACGCAGCAACAAACGTTGTCAGTTGGTAATTTACTGTTTAATAAACAGATGTTGCCTAAAGCCACTAACTTGTTTGTTAAGAAAGGTGTTTCGAGCATTGTGTTTAAAAACATTGCCACAGGATGTGCCGATACGTTAGTTTCTACCATTGCTTGTATCACGCCGCAACACTTAGAAGCGTTCTTGCTTGTTGGTCAAGCGGATACAATGTGTATTGATGGCTCGCAATTACTTGGTAGAAACTACAAAGTGACTAATATTACGCCACCGACAAATACTATTGCAGATATGAGTTTGCTCGGTGGAACAACATGCGTTAAAGCCTTGGCTAAAAAAATAGGCGTCGAAAATGCGGTATATGTTATTAGCGACGAATACGGTTTGCACGATACGACTTATATGACCGTTCACGTTTCAGCTTTGGTAGTTAAAGTTAATCCGCCAAAAGCAGTAAATGATAACGCTACGACCGTTAAAACGAAATCGATTATCATTGATGTAGTGGCTAACGATAGTATTCCGACGAATAAATTCACACTCTCTATCGTAAAAGCACCATTACACGCTAATGCTTATATTAGTAGCGATTTGCGCATTGTTTACGAACCGCAATTTGATTTCTGCTCCGCAACGCCCGATCAATTTCAGTACAGCGTTTGTAACCTCAGTGGCTGCGATACGGCAACAGTCTTTATCTCTGTCAACTGCGATAAGTTTAAAATCTACAACGCCTTCTCACCTAATAATGATGGTGTAAACGATTACTTTACGATTGATGGTATTGAAAAATTTGCCAACAATTCCTTGAATGTTTACGACCGTTGGGGTAATGAAGTCTTTGTCGCTAAAGGTTACAAAAACGATTGGGATGGGAAGTGGCAAAATAAAAACTTACCTGACGGTACTTACTTCTATGTATTCGGCGATGGTGAAGGAAATAATTTCAGTGGGTATATTCAGATTGCAAGATGATACTTAGTAACACAATCTGTTAGATGTTTTTTGTCTCTACTTTTAGAGACAAAAGCTCCTACGGGTTTGTTTATAACAACAGAGGCTATTCGCAAGAGTAGCCTTTGTTGTCTTTAATTTAAACTTAATAGCAACTTCGAAGCTAATAGGTTTTTAGTTTTAATCATTTACAAATGGTTAACTGTTACCAAATTTAATAAAACAGTCTCAAAATCAGTTATCAGCGTCAGCTTTCAGCTTTATTCTTTGACTGATTGCTACTTGCTGGCTTCTGATAGCTTAAATAAAAAAAATATCCACAAAACGAACTTTTTTGGCTTTGATTTTGTACTTATAGATAAGCGCTTTATTTAAATCTTTTTTTGAATAAATGCAATATCTTAACAATTTTTTTTAAAACATTTTTGTTCCAAAATCGTATTTAAAATATAAGTCCTTTTGAACTTAAAACTTACTAACATTTTACCATGCGCCAGTTAAAAATTACTAACAAGATTACCAGCCGTGAGAGCGTTGCACTCGACAAATATCTCAACGATATTGGTAAGATTTCAATGCTAAGTGGCGATGAAGAAGCCGATTTAGCGCGACGTATCCGTGACGGAGACGAAGCTGCTAAAAAGCGTTTAACAGAAGCTAATTTGCGTTTTGTAGTATCGGTTGCTAAACAATATCAGAATCAAGGCTTAACTTTGAGCGATCTGATTAATGAGGGCAACGTCGGATTAATGAAAGCGGCTGAGCGCTTCGACGAAACGCGCGGTTTTAAGTTTATTTCTTATGCCGTGTGGTGGATTCGCCAATCTATTCTTCAATCTATCGTTGAGCACAGTCGGATGGTGCGCCTGCCGCTTAATAAAGTTGGTTCGTATAATAAAGTGAATGAAGAGTTCATTAAATTCGTTCAAGAATTTGAACGCGAGCCAAGCAATGAAGAATTGGGTGCTATTTTAGACATGACACCGAAAGAGATTGCCAATATGTTGCGTACTAATACGCGTCACGTATCTATGGATTCTCCGATTGGTGGCGACGATAGCGATGCAACGCTCATTGATTTATACGTGAGTGAAGATGATGTTACACCTGATAGCGAGTTGCTCGACGAATCGTTGCGCGATGAAGTGTTACAAGGCTTGACAATTCTTTCTGATAGAGAAAAAGAAGTAATTTCTGCATATTATGGATTAAACAACTTCAAGCCATTAACGCTTGAAGAAATTGGAGAAAAATACGCACTTACTCGCGAACGTGTGCGCCAAATTAAAGAGCGTGCTATCCGCAGGTTACGTAAATCGTATAACAGCCCAGAAATGCGCTCTTATTTATAATTTTTTATAATTTGCTAAACAGAGTTTTACTTTGAGAACAAAGAGAATCCAAACGGGTTCTCTTTTTTATTGTAGTTGGCTTGACCAAGATTTAACAGTTTTTTAGATTTTTGGGATTGAAGGATTGCGCTAATCGGTTAATCTGTTAAATCTTGGTCAGTTCTTTTTGTATAAATTAAACAAGGTTAAGCTCTGCGTTGAATCAATGGTAAAACTGTTTTGTTTCAGAAAATCTATTTCTTCATTAGTGGTTTTTACTTTTTTAGTAAGTATCATTTTTGAATTGGGATTTAATGTTGCTAATTGCCATCGTCCATACCTTTGGAAATAGCCATGAATTTCATAATCGTTCATCATTTCATTGTTTACCGTTATTGTTGCGGATTTCGGAAATATGTTTTCCAATTTTCGAATATCGAGAATAAGATTTTCTTCGCGTTCAATTTTGCCGAACCGCGTACAACAGAAAACAATAACACCTACAATGAAAAGATTTACACAATAGTTGACAGTTGACAGTTGACGGTTGACAGTTGGTGGTTTTTTTCTGTCAACTGTCAACTGAGAACTGTCAACTAAACTTGGTGCAATCAACATTATTCCCGCAAAAGCAAAAAATGGCGAACACGGTAACAAATAATACCAACTTGTTTTGTGACTTATTGCCATCGGCAATGAGCCTGAAAGTGCTACCAACAAATAAAATAAAGCCCAACGTTTTTGTTCGCCTTCAAAAACCAACTTGAGTTTATTGCTGTATTTTCCCAAAAACAAAATAGGTAGAACTACAACTGCAATTGGAATGAGTGTCAAACCAATATTTTCATACAATAAAGTATAGTCTCTAAAAGTGTATTGAACCGTGTGTTCGTTTTCGGTAATACTACTCATTAACTGCGTATGAAAATAATTTTGGAAGAAATCGCACGCAGGAGGGTAGAAGTACCAGCAAAACAAAGATGAAGCGGTTGAGAAGGTCAAAATCGCAGAATAAATAAATCCTTTTCTGAAAACATTTTTTCTATCAAAACAAAAATAGTAGAGTAGTGGAATAGCTAACGGATACATTCCTACTGGACCTTTTGTTAAAAAAGCCAAATGTAAAAGAATGCAAACAGCTATGAGCTTTGAGGTATGAACTTTGAGCTTTTCTTGTTTGCCAGATGGCTCATAGCTCATGGCTGAGAGCTCGTAGCTGAGAATGCAGGCTGCCGAAAGCGAAAACACAGCCATTAAATTATCGAGAATAAAATAAGGATACGACCACAAAACAGCAGGACTCATTTGCCAAACAATAAGCACTAACCACCACCAATTTTTATAAATTCCAGATTGTAGCCAAAGTTTTCGAACCAAAAACACAGTGATAATCCAAACAATAACACAAAATAGCTTTTCTACCCACCAGTGATCGCCTAAAATTTTATAAAAAAAGGAAATTATTCCAAATGCTAAAGGCGGGTGACCAAAAAAATAAATACTGTTAATGTGCTGCGGTGTTGTATAAGACGCTGAAATAATTGGATGCCAAAAATCGCCTACACCAATAGATATATTCCTGCCTATTGAGGCGTATAGCAAACCATCGAAAAACATGCCTTCGGGAATGACGCGCGGGAAAAACATGGCGGCTATGAAAGCAAGGCTGAACCGTTTGAGTGCTGAATGCTGAGTGATGAGTGATGAACTGTTATTTCTTGAAGAATTCTCTAAAAAATTTCTTACCCCAGCCTTTAAGCTGGGGTAGGAAGCGGAATCTTTTTTGGCTTTAGCCATGACACTTGTTCAGGGCTAAAGCCCCTTTTTATTTCGATTAAACCACAGCCTAAAGGCTGTGGTTATAAAAATTTATTTCAAAAACTCGGGCTGCTGAAAAATTGGATTCGGATAATCGTAAAAACCAGCTCCTGTTTTTATTCCTAATTTGCCTTGATCTATGTACGATTTAAGCAATTCAGCAAAGCGCTTGCTTTTTGTATCATGAAGTGTTGAAACAATATGCCAGGCAGTATCTAATCCAATTTGATCGAGCATGCCAAACGGACCAATGTGCATTTTTGTATTTCCCATCCATGATTTATCGACATCGTAGATGCTCGACACATCGCGTGTGCGCAAATCACCTGCAGCGCCAAGTAATGCCATGAGCATTTGGTTAAAAATATACCCAGGGTTTTCTTTTTTAATGAACACAGGTATTTGATGAATTTTTTTGCCGAATTCCATCAAAAAATCAATTAGCCATTGCGGCGTTTGAGGGTGCGGCATGACATCAACTACATTCATTAAAAAAACATCGTGAAAATGGAATGCGCAAAACATTTCAGGTCTGCCCGTAAATTCAGCTAAACTGGAAGGCATTAAATACGATGTATTCGAAGTCAGAATTGTTTTTGCTTCCCAAAGCGGCGCAAAATCGGCATACATTTTTTGTTTCAGCGCAATATTTTCTGTCACCGACTCATTCATGAAATCAATATCTTTAACAGCTTCTTTAGGCAAGGAAGTCGTTTTTATGCGCGACATAACCCCTTCTAATGTATCATCTGAATATGTTCCTTTTTTTATAAAACTTTTCAAAAGCTTTTCCTGAATAGCTCTATTTTTTAAAAGTATTTCATCGTTCAGGTCGTACATTTTTACATTGTAACCATCCATAGCGCAACGCAATCCAACGCGCAAACCTAAAGTGCCTGAACCCATAATCAGGACGTTTTTTATAGAATCTAATGAAATCATAATTATTTAGGTGTCAGGTATCGGGTGTCAGGTATCAGGTGTTAGGTACTCTATAAGAAAACCTGATACCTGATACCTGACACCTGATACCTATTAATTAATAGCATTTTGTATATCTGCAATAATATCGCTCACATCTTCAATACCAGTACTGACGCGAATAAGCCCATCAGTAATACCAAATTTTTCTTTAACAGCTTTGTCAACGCGCAAATGCGATGAACTCGCAGGGTGTAAAATAAGCGTATCGACATCACCTAAAGTGGGCGCTAAGCTACAAAATTTAATTTTATTCATAGCTGCAATCGCAGATTGGAAGCCACCTTTTAATTCAAAACTCAACATTCCGCCAAAACCATTTTGCATTTGGCGTTTGGCGAGTTCATGATTGGCATTTTTCTCCAACCCCGGGTAATTAACTTTACTCACATTAGGATGCTGTTCTAAAAATTCAGCGAGCGCCATCGCATTGTTGCAATGTTGTTTCATGCGCAA
>JAYWBA010000020.1:0-19667 GCA_043781915.1 Saprospiraceae bacterium | reverse complement strand
GCGCCAATGGTACTGCCCTTTCACAGGTGGGAGAGTAGGTCGCTGCCAACTAAATATACTAAGCCGTTATCGAGAAATCGTTAACGGCTTTTTTATTGATAATTTTATTAAAAGAATTGTAATACCAAAATAATTCAGGTACTGCGTATTTTTTCAAGTAAAAACCTATGTTTTATGCCAATTTAATACGCATTACTTGAAATAATTTGGTATAATTTGAAATAAGTAAGGTCAAGTAGTCAAGTATCTTAAATCTTATGTTCAAATCATTTGATTTGAACGGTATTTTCTTCAATGAATTCAAAAACAGAATCTGAAAGGGAATCATAAGAGCAGCATCTTAAATGACCGTAATTTGGAGAAAGTGATTTGTTTTTTAAGGTAATTATATCAGTGCCAGCCGAATAATAAAAAATCGGAATGCTTCTTAGTTCTGGATTATTGGCAGTTTCTTCAATAATACGATCTATAATAGTGTTTCCCCAAAGATTATTTCCTAAATCATCATCAACTAAAATTAAATTGAAGGTAATTGTCATTAAATCTTGTTCTAAAAGACTATCATCTATCCTATGAATCAAGTTTAGACTAACGTTCAACCCAACTTCTAATCTTAACCTTAAATACTCTTCAAAAGTATTTTTTTTTCTTGTTGTATCTTCAATCATTAGTATACAAATTGACTTGCTAAAATTCATGCTTGCTATTTTTTAATTGTTATAATAAATTCAGCACCGAAATCATTTTTTTTATTTAGAATAATATCACCTTTTATTTTAGACAATATTTCTTTAACGTGCATCAAACCTAAACCTGAACCATCTGTTCTTGTAAATCCATATTTAAATATTTTGTCTTTATCAGAGATAGCGATTCCTTTCCCATCATCTTTAAAATATACAATCAGCTTATCACTAGATACTAAATCTAAAGATATTTCAATATTCTTGGCTTTAGCTTTTTTAGAATTGTTTATTAAATTATCAAAAAGAATAGTCATTTCAATCGGATTGAACCTTATTTTAAAATGACTGTGTGGAGATGTAGTAATGAAAATTTGGATATTATCATGGTAAATTTTTGCGATATTTTGAATATATTCACTTATAAATTCTACTAAATCTAAATATTGTTCTTCAGAATTAATCTTAAAATTAGCCTTAGTTGCAAACCTTGAAATAGACAATATTTTTTGGTTTTCAAAATTTATTTCTGAAATTTTAGTTTTCAATTCATTCGGATCAATAGGAATATTTCTTTCAGTTTTATAAGTTAATATTTTTAAATTGTCACTAATAATACCTGAAGAAATTCCAATATGATGCATCAAACCGACTAAGTCTTCAAAATCTTGACTTTTTAGAGATTTTAAAAACAAATTTTGAGTTTCAATTTCTTTTATCTCTTTATCCTTAATTGTATTTTCCTTTTCAGATTTATCGGCAATCATTAAAGCATCCTGAAGTATACCTTTTACTTTTTGGACTTGATTAAAAAGAATTATATTATCTGAATCTTTAGCAATTTTTTCAATGTTTTTTATTATTGTTGTTGTACTATTATTTGTTTCTTGAGTTTGGTTAATAATTGAAACTATATTTGGGTTAAAATCAATAATACGTAGATTATCATTTAGTGAAATATCTGCAATTAATCGTACAATTTTTTCTTTACTGTGTTGGGTATTTTCAAATTCATCCAAATCTATACCGAATCTGACAATATTTCTTCTAAAACTTTCAAGCTTTACTATGACTTTTTCAATAAAAAAATCTCTTAATTGTTCGTAACTACTATTTTTAATCAAACCATCTCCCCTACTAGTAGTTTCACGAAAATTTTCATTTTCTCCAGAAATTTCAATCCTTCCTATTAAGTCATTTGTTCCAACAAAATCCCCTAATCTTTTTGCTCTTCGATTATCTAATGCAAAAGTATCATCTTCAGGTTCTCCAAATGGATATATCCTGATTCCATTTTTATATAAAAATACCGAACCATATTCAGCAGACCTGAGCCCCATCAATTTGGTAAAATTTGTCTTGGCCTTTTGGTCTAAAAAATAAAGCTCTACCAAAATATTATGTAAGAGATTATAATTTACATTATTTTCAGTAACTTTATAAAGCCATTCACCATTATTAGAAAGTTCTGAAGTTATGCTTTTACCATCTTGAGAGATTGAGGTAACAATTTTTACAGTTTTTAATTTTAGAATTTCTAAAATATTATTTTCTACTATCCCATTTACATGCTCTCTGGAATTATGATAATTAGTGTCTTCATTTTCAAATTCTTTACATGATAACCTAATTTCAAATTTACGTTGATTTTTATCGTCAAAAGGGTTTATCATTTTCGCTAATGAACTCTTTAATTTTAAAAGTTTAGATCTATCCCAAGTTGAATCAATTCTTAAATTAGAAATTTCAAGAGAAGTGCCATTTGGGAAATCAGAAGTACTTTTTGATAAAGATTTATGGATAACTGAAATGTCTATGAATTCTTGTTTTGCATGCATTTCAAACTTAGACCAATCTACTTCAATTACTTCAGTAACGCTATCATCCGAATCTTTTGTAGTTGTGAGAATAAGTTTTGAGCCTAGTTTGTCGCAAGAAAACCTGCCAATTCCTTTGGCTCCAGAGTAATATTTTTTGACATTAATCTTATTCCTATAATCATCGTCCTCTGTGCCATCTTTTTTGGCAGAATAGGCAACGAATAGCCACTTATTTACTAGTTCGTTATAATCCATCCCCTTTCCATTATCTGAAATAATAATTTTACCATTTGGAGATGAAATATCTTCAAATATAATTTCAACTTCAGTAGCATGTGCATCAAAAGAATTTTTAACTAACTCAAAAATTGCACTAAAATCATCAGTAATTAAGTCACGACCTAAAATGTTTTTAAGTCCAGAACTAATTTTAAAATTTAATTCACCAGCAATAAGGTTATTACTCTCCATTTAAATTTTCTTAATTAAGTAAAAATATCTAAATTGAATAAAATTACACTCATAAATTGAAACTAACAAATTATTTAAAATTTATCATATTAGTTTTTTATTTCGAGATAAATATTTTACTAATTTGTATTCAAAAACACAATTTTTTTATTAGTGAGGGGTAATATTTATCCTTTTGCAGCCCTTTATAAGTCGAAATTAACAATTTGGTACAGAAGATAATGGGTAATAATTTTCAAAACCTTGATGAATTACTCTTAAATTATTAATCTGGATTCCGAAAATTCTTTAATGCTCCAAATTCTGATTTAGACCAAAACTCTACTCAATGTTTCAGATCATCCATTCGAACACTGAATTCTCCAAAAACATCCCTATATTTGTAAAAAAGCCATGCGCACGCTACAGATTCCATATCCGATATAGAATTTAATAAGTTTAGCATCAAAACAGAGAATCTTTCCTTTTCCGATTTGTTGGAAGTGGTGAGTAATGAATTGATGCGCCAAAATTTAAATAAATGTATTGAACTTGCTGAAAAATTCGGACTTTCTAAAATGAAAATGGCAGATATTACCAAAGAAGTTAAAGCAGTTAGGAAAAATTATAAAAGTTGAATGATTTCATAATTACTGGGAATACAAACGATTTTACTTTCTCTTTTTACAATCAAACTCAAATTGTCTCAACTAAACAATTCTGGGATTATTTTCAATCGCATTCCTGAAAATATTGGTAAATTTTGGTCATTAATGTGGGTTTAATAATATCTTGCACTACATTTATTGTTGAATCAAACATCTAAAAAAATGAAGCGACGCACAGTATTAAAGAACATGGCTTTGGCAGTGCCTGCTTTAGGTTTGCCAAGAACAAGTTACACCAATATCTTCGAAAATAACGAACCATTTGCCAAAGGTAAATTTCAACCAAATTGGGAATCGTTGGCGCAATATGAAGTGCCGGAGTGGTTCAAAAATGCCAAGTTTGGTATTTGGGCGCATTGGGGACCGCAATGTCAGCCGGAAGCAGGTGATTGGTATGCTCGAAATATGTACAGAGTGGGCAGCAAACAGTATAAGTTCCATCTCGAAAAATATGGACATCCTTCCAAATTTGGTTTCAAAGATGTGATAAACCAATGGAAAGCCGATAAATGGCAACCCGAAGAGTTACTCGCAAGGTATAAAAAGGCAGGAGCGAAATATTTTGTCGCATTGGGGAATCACCACGATAATTTTGATAATTGGAATAGCAAATACCAACCGCATTGGAACGCGACCCAAATCGGACCGAAAAAAGATTTAATTGGCGGTTGGGAGAAGGCAGCGCGCCATCAGGGTTTGCCTTTTGGTGTTAGTCTGCATGGTTCGCGACCTTGGACGTGGTACGAACCCGCGCAAGGTTCGGATAAAGATGGCGTTTTCGATGGTAATTTCACTAAAAAAGACGGCAAAGGCAAATGGTGGGATGGTTTAGACCCGCAGGAATTATACGCACAAAATCATAAGCGCAGTGTAAAAGATGATATTTATTGGCATTGGGAAGAAGGTGTGAGCATTCCTAACACAGCACACATCAAAAAATACGTCAATCGCGTTGTCGATGTCGTCAAAAAATACAATCCGGAATTGGTGTATTTCGATGACAATGTGCTGCCTTACGATCCAATTAGCACCGTCGGATTAGACATAGTAGCGCATATCTACAACCAAAGCATGGAACGCAACGGCGGCAAACAGCAAGCGGTTGTGAATACGAAAGGGCTGAACGATATGCAAAAAAACTGCGTTGTTTGGGATGTTGAACGCGGACACAGCAATATTATTGAACCTAAAATGTGGCAAACGGATACTTGTATTGGTGGTTGGCATTACGAGCGCGAGCTGTATGACCAAAATAAGTACAAAACTGCTAAAACCGTTATTCATACATTAATAGATGTTGTTAGTAAAAATGGTAATTTGCTGTTAAATATTCCGTTGCGTGGTGATGGAAGTATGGACCAAAAAGAAGCGATTGTTGTAGAAGGCATCGGGCAATGGATGGCAAAATACAGCGAGGGTATTTACGATACGCGCCCTTGGAAAATCTATGGAGAAGGTCCAGCCATCGAAGGTTTAGCCGAATTGAAAGGGCACGGGTTCAACGAAGGTAAAGGAAAGCCATTTACCTCGGAAGACATTCGTTTCACCACAAAAGGTGGTGCGGTATATGCCATGCCTTTAGGTGAACCAAAGAATGGTAAAATTGTGATTAAATCGCTCAAAGAGGGATCGGAATATTTTCCTCAAAAGATTGGTCAAATTATTTTGGTTGGCACAAACCAACCTTTGGAATTTAGTAGAAATAGCGCTGGACTTGAAGTGAATTTACCTTCGAGTATTGCAAATGATTATGCTTATTCGCTTAAAATTAGTGGATGAAAAGCATAATCTTACAAAAGCCATTTACATTTCAATATCAGAAAGTCGATTTCGATAACACACTTTCAGACAATGAAGTGATATTGAAAATTCATGCCATTGGAATTTGTGGAACAGATTATCATGCTTATAAAGGCAATCAGCCATTTTTTTCTTATCCGCGTTGTTTAGGGCATGAATTGGGCGCAGAAATTGTGGCAATTGGTACTAGTGTAGATGTAGGAAAATATGCCATCAGTAGTCGCGTTTCGGTTGAGCCTTATTTGCATTGTGGTAATTGCCAAGCCTGCCGAAGCGGAAAAATTAATTGCTGCGAAAATTTACAAGTTTTAGGCGTTCATACGGATGGCGGCATGACAGAATTTATAAAAGTGTCAGCCACAAAAGTGCATATTTCCAAGCATTTAAGTTTTGAACAATTGGCTTTGGTTGAGACTTTGGCTATTGGTTGTCATGCTGTTAATCGCGCTGAAATAAAAGCTGATGATATTGTTTTAGTCATTGGCTCTGGACCGATTGGTTTATCTGTCATTGAATTTGCGCGATTGAAGTGTGCAACTATTTTTGTGATGGATAGAGACGAGAACAGGTTAGCATTTTGCAATGCGCATTATGATGTAAAAACCATTGTAAAAACGGAAAATGATTTAGATTTACAGTACTATATGCCCGAAAAGCCAACCATCGTTTTTGATGCCACAGGCAACGAAAATTCTATGAATGAAACAGTACGCATGGTTGCCAATGGCGGTAAAATCGTTTTTGTAGGCCTGCATCAAGGCAATATTGTTTTTAAAAATACTGATTTTCATCGGCGCGAAGTGATACTTTTGGCTTCGAGAAATGCATTACCTTCAGATTTCGAATTTATTATTGAAAAAATGGAGCATGGTGTGATTGATACAAGTAAATGGATAACCCACCGCGCGCATTTCGATACGCTGATGGAGAGTTTTGGCACTTGGCTCGATCCAAAAAATAAAGTAATTAAAGCGGTTGTTAGTTTACAGCCAGCAACTAACAACTAACAACCATCAACTAACAACTAAAATTATGCAGAACGAAAAACAGAATTATCTCATTCCTTTCATCCTCATTACGAGTTTGTTTTTTATGTGGGGAATTGCCAATAATTTGAATGGCATTTTGATTCCGCATTTAAGAAAAGCATTGGAGTTGAGCAATATGCAATCTACTTTTGTGGATACTGCTGTTTATTTGGCATATTTCCTCATGGCAATTCCTGCGGGAATAATTTTAAAGAAATGGGGTTATAAAAAAGGTATTATAGCGGGATTATTGATTTTTGCTACGGGCGCTTTGTTGTTTTTGCCAGCTGCAAATATGCGCGCGTTCGAAGTTTTTCTTTTGGGATTATTCATTCTCGGCTGCGGATTAACGCTTTTGGAAACGGCTGCAAATCCGTATGCTACGCGACTCGGCGATGCGGAAGGTGCAACAGCGCGACTCAATCTGGCGCAATCGTTTAATGGTTTAGCCGTTTTTGTAGCGCCTATTATAGGTACATTATTTATTCTATCGGGCACACAACACACCAAAGAAGAAATGTTAGCAATGCCATCGGCAGATAAAATTGCGTACTTAACGAATGAAGCGGCATCGGTCAAAATGCCGTATTTAATTTTAGCTGGTTTCTTGATAGTATTAGCTGTCGTCTTCTATTTTATGAATTTACCCGAATTGGAACAGAGTAGCGAAACGACAACAAAAGCAGGCATTTTCGATACTTTAAAATATTCGCATTTGAAATGGGCAGTTATTGCACAACTTTTTTATGTCGGTGCACAAGTGTGTGTCACGAGTTTTTTTGTGCGCATGGCAATAAAAGGTGGTGGTGTGGATGAAAAAACCGCAGGTTGGTATTTGAGTATTTACGGACTGTTGTTTATGATTGGTCGATTTGCAGGTACTGCCATCATGCGATTTATAAAACCTGAAAAGTTATTGAGCATTTACGCAGTGGCGTGTATATTATTGAGTATCACCGCCATTTTTACTGCTGGCTCGTTGGTTGTTTTAGCGTTGGGTGGTTTGGGGTTTTTTATGTCTATCATGTTCCCAACTATTTTCTCATTAGGCATTGTTGGATTGAAAGAAGAAACAAAACCCGCTTCATCACTGATTGTGATGGCAATTATTGGCGGTGCTATTTTCCCTGTCATTATGGGTCGCATTATAGATAGTGCGGGCGATAATATTCAAATAGGTTATTCAGTACCATTGGTTTGCTTCTTTTTTGTTTTGTATTTTGGATTGGTAGGGCATAAAATTAATAAATAGTAGGAGTTAGGTGTTTATCAGTTTCCCGCAGATTCAGCAGATTTTCTCGAATTTAGCTAAACAAATCTGCGAAATTTGCTGAATCTGCGGGAAACTTGCCACGCCAAAATAATTTTCCTTCATTTTTCATTTCCCAACGGTTAATTCCGTCAAATCTTTCGGGTCTAAATATTTGGCAGCCAAACGTTGAATATCTTGCGGTGTAACATTTTTTAAATACGCAATGAATCTTTCGAGTGTATCGAACGGTAATTTTTCACTGACATAACCACTAATCACTTCACTCACATTCATTGGTCCGTCGATGAGTTGCAGCATATTGCCGAGCAAATAACTACGCACCATACCTAATTCGGCATCACTTACGGGTGTATCGATTAGTTTTTGGATTTCAATATAGATTTCTTTTATCGCTTTTTTGACAAAAGCATTGCCGACATCGCTGGCAATATAGAAATAACCATCGTGCGAATACGTTTCGAGTGATGAGTAAATATTGTAAGTATAGCCTTTCTTTTCTCTGATGTTCATCATTAAACGCGCACCAAAATAACCACCCAAAATAACGTTTAAAATATTAACACCAAAATAATCAGGATCGTGGCGTGGCGCAAATCGGCGACCGATGCGGATGGAAGTTTGTGTTGTTTCTGGGTTTGCAGCTGAGTAATGCAATACGCTCTTACGCGTTGTATTTGGCTCTAATTTAAGCAAGCGTGCAGGCGGTAAAATAATTTTTTTAGAGTTGAAATTACCAAAAAGCGTTTCAATATGCTTGCGTATTCCATCGTTTACATCTCCCGCCATCAAAATCGACATATTATCCGATGTGAAATTGTCGCGATAATATCTTTTCAAATCTTCGGTTGTGAGTGCGTTAAAGTCTTCAGCAACCGTAGAATACCCATACGCTGTATCTTCTCCAAAAAGGACCTCCGTTATTTTCCTGTAAGCAATGACATCGTTTTTAGTTAACTCAACGGCGAGTTTCTGGATATTATTTTTCGCCCAAACGCTCAATTCTTTTTCAGGGAAAAGTGGTTCGAAGATAATTTCGGCTACCAAATTGAGCAGCGGCAACATGTTTTTTGTGAGGGCATATACTACTATGCGATTGGTATCGAACAAAACAGGCATACTGACAGTGCCTGCCAAAAACTCTACTTCTTCTGTCCACTCGGCAGCCGAATGTTTTTTTGTGCCTTCGCGCAGCATGCGCAAAGTTGCGCGCGATTCAAGCTTTTTTTGCTCTTCGGCGCGACCAGAAAAAAATATAAATTCCACTTTAACAATCGGTTGTGTTCCCATGCGGGTAACATACAAAGGTATTCCGTTTGGTAAATAAGAAATTTCGGGTTGCGGTATATTTATTTCTCTGACTTCAAAAACTTCGGGCGCTTTTTTGCGCTGCACTTTTATATTTTTAACTGGCATTAATTCAATTTCTGCAAATTTACAAATTCTCGTACAATTTAAAAGTAAAATTAGTTAACTTCATACCATAATTCCAACTCGCCCTCATTATTCCCTATTCCCAATTCCCTATTCCTTAATGTCTTTATTCTCATAAATGTTCTTATCGCCCCCATAAAAAGCAACGTCAACCATTTTCGCGACCAATTGTACTGATGTTAAACCAATATTAGGATACACTGCTGAAATATATTTGTATAGCCTGCGCATGAGTATATATTTTCTGTTCGGCTCAATGCGCGGCTCAACAGGATAAATATACCCTGGGCGGAAAATGTACGTGTTTTTAAATTTTAAATTCAAAAGCGCATTTTCGGCAATGCCTTTATCTTTGGCAAACATAATTTTGCTTTTTTCTTTCGAATCGGCACCTGCGCCACTTAAAAAGCTGAAGACTACATTACTGTTGCGACGCAAAGTTTGTGCGAAGGCTTTTGTATAATCGACTGTAATTTTTTTGAATTCGGCTGCGGATACTTGTCCTGTATATACACCGATACAAAAAAAACAAATATCTTGATTTTTGAAAACGTCTTCAATGGCTGAGAAATCGCAAAAATCAGAATGGATAACCTCTTTTAATTTGGGGTGTTGAATACCAACAGCGCGGCGCGTAATAGAAGTTACTTGACTCACATCGCTGCGTTGCAAACATTCTTCTAAAACGAGTTTGCCAATCATGCCTGTTGCACCAGTAATAATTATATTTTTCATAATAAAATTATTGTAATTACACCATTTCTTTTTCTTCGATTTTACAAAAAGTACGAGCGCACAGTTTGTTTGAAATCATTAATGCAAAAAATGTCGGATACCCGTCATGACCATCGCTAAATTATTTTCGTTGCAATAATCAATCGATGCCTGATCTTTTACCGAACCGCCAGGTTGAATAACGGATGTAATACCTGCTTTGTGCGCAATTTCTACACAATCAGGAAAAGGGAAGAACGCTTCTGAAGCCATCGCTGCGCCAGAAATATCGAGATTTAAATGAGCGGCTTTTTCGATGGCATGTTTGAGCGCATCTACACGCGATGTTTGTCCGCAACCCATCGTGATGAGTTGTCGATTTTTAACAATCGCAATTCCGTTCGATTTCAAATGTTTGACGCAAATATTGGCGTAGAGCAAATCTTCTATTTGCACTCCGGTTGGTCGAACGTGCGTAACGAACTTTAAATCGGCAGCAGTTTCGGTGCGCATATCAGCATCTTGCTGAATAACGCCGTTCAACAAAGTTTTGAATGCTTTGGTTTGTTGCACCCAATCTTTAATGCGCAATAATATGCGTTGTTCTTTCTTTTTTAATAGTGTCAATGCTTCATCACTGAAACTCGGTGCAATAAGAACTTCGTAAAAAAGCTTATTGATATCGCGCGCAGTAGCTTCATCAACCGTAGTGTTGCAAATTAAAATTCCACCGAAAGCAGAAATAGGATCGGACGCTAAAGCGGCTGTCCATGCTTCGTGCAATGTTTTTTTAGTGGCAACGCCGCAAGCATTGGTGTGTTTTAAAATCGCAAAAGTAGGATCATCGTTCAAAAATTCTCGCATTAATCGCACAGCGCCATCTACATCGACCAAATTATTATAACTCAAAGCGCGACCGTTCAGAATATCGAACATGGATTTTAAATCACCAAAAAATACGCCGTGTTGGTGTGGGTTTTCGCCGTAGCGCAAAACTTCGCTGTTCAGTAATGATTGTTTAAAAACAGGGGCGAATGTATTTTCAGTATTCGATGCAAACCAATTATGTATAGCTGAATCGTAATGACTGGTTACATTAAATGCGCGCAATGCCAATTGTTTTCTGTCGTTGAGTTCGGTATAGCCGTTGTTTTCTTTTAAAATGGAAAGGAAATCGGCGTAAGCATTTCTATCAGGCACAACAACAACATCTTGAAAATTTTTAGCTGCTGCTCGAATAAGCGATATGCCGCCAATGTCAATTTTCTCAATAATATCTTCTTCATTTTTTGTTTGTGCCACTGTTTCTTCGAACGGATATAAATCGACTATGACTAAATCTATTTCAGGAATATCGTATTTTTCTAATTGTGCCGTATGATTTTCTTCGCGGCGTGCTAAAATACCACCAAATATTTTTGGGTGCAATGTTTTTACGCGACCATCTAAAATGCTGGGATAAGTAGTGAGTGTTTCAACGGCTTCAACAGGAATTTTCATGTCTTCAATGAAGGCTTGCGTGCCGCCCGTTGAATATATTTTTACTTTTAATCGGTTCAATTCTGTAATAATCGGTGCTAAACCTTCTTTAGAATATACTGAAATCAGTGCCGATTTTATTTTCTTTTTGTACATAATTCTTTTAAATTTAAGGGCGCAAAGATAATGAAAACTTAATGAATTTTAGTGACGGTGTTTCTCTTTAGCTAAAGCTAAAATGTTTATCAGTTTTCAGCAGAAACTGATAAACGAGAGCAGCTGCGTAGCAGCCTTCATTCTTTACCGCACTATCGCAACACTACCCGTAAACGTTTCAGAATCGCCATCGGTATAAGCTACCGTGACATAATACGTATATAATCCATTCGCCGCTTTGTCTCCATCCCATTGTGATTCGATTGCCCCTGGCTCTAAATCATTGCCTCCAAATACCAAATTCCCCCAACGATTAAACACGCGGATAGAAATAATTTTGGAAATATCATCACCACCATACACTGACCACAAATCATTTTGCCCGTCTCCATTCGGCGAAAAAGCGGTTGGAATGTAAACCTGATGACATTGCTGATAATCTGCAATATAACTATCGGAAGTAGTGCCGCAACTATTTTTGACTGTAACGGTGTACATTCCTGGTTGAGTAATGACATACGAGTTTAAATCAGAACCATCTTGCCATTTGAAACTGGCATCCGTTGCTTTTACGGTGAGAATTTTTTTTGTTCCATTACATATTATACCACTTCCACCTAAGTCAAACATCGGCGGGTCTATGAAACGCACTTTCAAACTATCAGTCACTTTACAGTAATCTCTTTCAGCAGTCACCTTAACAACACCCGATTTTGAAACTAAAAAAGTAGAATCTTTAAATTTATTTTGCCATAAAAACGTGGCACCAGGTAGTTCAGGTTTCAGTAACACCGTCTGTCCTGTGCACAAAACAGTATCGTTACCAAGTTTGAAACTGAAAGGCTCCTTTCCCACGTGCACATTGATAGATTCGAAAAAATTGACGTTACAAGCGTTGGTTATTTGCGCCGTGTATTTTGTTGTTTTTTCGGGTTGCGCTATCGGGTTGCGAATCGTTGGGTCCGTTAAACCCGCAGTCGGTGTCCAGCTATATTTTATGCCACCATTCACTACCAATGGCACACTTCCACCAACACAAAAAGACGTATCAACGAGTTTATCAATCATTGATGCATATTCTATACACACTCTTTGCACGTTCGAAACGTCGCCAGAAGTAGCCGTAAATCCCCAATAAACATTCGGATTGCCTTTAAAGATAGTATTTACAATATCGTTTGAAAGGGAAAGCACTGAAATGCAATCCCAAAAAACAGAAAGTTTATGTGTTGGTGCATCCCAAGTAAAACGCACTTCGTGTGTTTTACAATCTTTTAAATTGGCGGGCGGTATCGCAGGAGATTTGGATATACCGATTGGACCCGATAGCGTATTTTGTCGATTATTATGGTTCATATCGCCGTTCTGTACAATAGCAACATGATCGAATCCTGGGTCATTAAAACTTACATCTTTATGTGTGTCAAATTCAACAGCCAATGAAGGCATAATGCCTTCCATTCCCATTGAGGGTCCAGCTTCACCAACATCTTCAGCAATAGGTTGCAAGCCAAACAGCATGCCATTCGAACCATTTTTGTCACATCCTAAAAATAAACTCGCTGTTAAATCGAACGATTGTGATAAATCGAATTTTTGATTATACCACACTGCACCCACCTGATTTGGTTGATCGGGTGTAAGCGTCCAACAACGATAGCTCGATTCCGTAGCATTTCTTAAAACATGGAACTGCGCGATAAGTGTATTGCAAGATAGGCAACTTAAAGTAACGGCAATTGCAAAATATTTAACAAGAAAACCTCCTATGTTCATCACTGCTGTCAAAATATTTGGCAATTTAGCGCAAATTAATTTCTTTTGAACATTAGACTTGTTTGGATTTAAATTTTTAGATTTAAAAAGCGATAAAAGATTGCGACTTGCCGTCTTTGCGAACCAAATTCTCTTGCAAAAGCACAAAGGCGTAGTAAATGATTAACTTATTAACTTTTTCTATGTAACAGATTTACTTAAATAGTTTTGTGCCATTTAAACATGAAAATAAGGGAGCCTATTTTCGCGAGTGAAGATAGACATGATTTCCTTCAGTATCTTCGAAAGAAGCGAAATAGCCGTTTTGTTCTGAAAGCAAAGTTTTAGCGACAACAATTTTACCTCCAGCATTTTCAACGCGATTCAAAACAGTGTTTAAATCAGCACCACCATTTAAATAAACTTTTGAACCTTTTTTGGAAGGCTTGTAATCTTTCCCTTTTACAATGGCGCCACCAATTCCTGCTTTTTGGAATTCGTACAGTAAAAATCCCATTCTATTTTTACCTACCATTGAGTCAGGCATTTCGAAATCGAAAATAGCGTTGTAAAACATTTTCGCTCTGTCGAAATCAGTCACTGGAATTTCTGCCCAGTTGACAGCATTTAAAACCATTTCCATAATAAAATATTTAAATTGTTAATGACTTTTTATCGGTTTGTAGCAAAGCACAACTACGCCGCAACTAAATCCTTTGGTTTCTACCAGTTCGAGTTTCAATGTATCTTTTAAATTTTTGAAAATCGGCATCCCTTTCCCGAGTGCTGCTGGATTCACAAAGATATAATACTCTTCAATCAAATTGTTTTTGATGAGATTGGAGACAAAATTACCACCACCATAAGCGATTATATCTTTCCCTTTTTGCTTTTTAAGTTTTTTTATTTCACCAACAAGACTTCCCTTTGCTAATTGCGTATATGCCCAATTATTTTCGGTGAGGGTTTTGGTGAAAACCACTTTGGGCGTTTCGTGCATTTTTTTCTCGAAATCTTGCGCCGTTTCAGCTTTTGCGGCAGCTTCCCAATGTGGAATAAATCCCTCTGCCAATTTCCGTCCTAAGAAAATTGTATCAACGGGTTCAGTAATTTCGGTGACATAATTTAACAGTGCTTCATCCCAATTAAAAGTCATCCAATCCATTTCGCCTTTTGCGCCCGCTACAAAACCATCGAGCGATACTTGCATTTGTAATTTTAATTTACGCATTTTTTATTTTTTTTGAAAAATATTTTTTTAGCTCTTACAAATAACGCAACCATTTATTTTCTTTGTGTTCTAATTTATAGTTTGAATACCATTTACAAAAAGGATATAAAACCGCGACAACGCTGAACCAAACGGCGTAAGTGCCGAGCAAATCTAAACCGCCGCCTGTTTTCGGTCTGCCAAAACCAAAACCTCTAAATTCAATCTCTGAAAAATGGATACCTTGCATTAAAAAAATGCCAATGGCAACAACATGAATTATATACCAATGAATAAGATAATAAAACAACGGCACTTTACCATAAACGGAAATAATGTCGGTGAATTTGGTTTTAACCGAATCTAAAACTGACAGCAGTAAAAACGTAATGCCGAGAATCATCAAAGTATAGAGCAGTGATGGTGGATATTTTGTAGTGTTGATGAACGAAAGAAAACTAAAAATACCATCACGCTGAAACTTCCATTGATTTGGGTCGCCATACACATTGAAAGTACGGAGCAAAGCAAATAATGTTAGAGCTCCAAAACCTATTTGTAAAAACAGTTTTTTTCTTTTTACGCTTTCTAAAGTGAACAATTCGCCGCAACCATAACCTACAAGCATTATTCCAAGCCATGGAATAAACGCATACGTTGCTAAAAAACCAAAATGTGGCGTTAATTGAAAAAATCCTACACTCATAAAAAGTGTCCAAACAAAACTTAAAACACTACCTTGAGGAAAAGACACGCTTTGAAATACATCGTGGCTAAAAATGATGATTAATCCAATAATCATTAATGTTCGAGCAGGTAGTTTTAGTAGGATTGCTAAACCGATAAAACCAAAACCAATAGCTGCAATCACTTGCGAAAACAAAACGCTCAGCGTTGGGTCGAAAAACACACCAATATTGATGATGGTGAAATTTAAAAGAATCAACCACAAGCCGCGTTTAAACAAAAAACTGCGACTTTCGCTAAAATTAGATTGATTTTGCAAAGAGAGATACGCCGAGGTACCTGATAAAAATACGAACGTAGGCGCACACAAATGGGTAATCCAACGCGTAAAAAATAAGCCAACAGTAGTGGTATTTAAATCTGTCGGACTTTGTGTTGACGCTGTGACGTGCACAATTTCGCGGGTATGGTCTAAAGCCATAATCACCATGACCAAACCACGGACAAAATCAATAGAAGTAATTCGTTTCATAGAAAATTGGTTTATTTTGAATTTTTAGAGACGCATTGAATAGCGTCTCTAAAAATATTAATTTTTTTCCAAACCTAAACCGTTTCTTTGGGGTAATCGTAATTTATCATCCACGAAATATGAAATTTGTCCATAAACATTCCAAAATAAGAACCCCAAAATGTTTTTGCTAATGGCATTTCAATGGTGCCGCCTTCGCTCAAAGCATTAAATAGTTGTGTTGCTTCTGCTTCGCTTTCGGCTGCAATAGAGAGTTGAAAATTATCACCAGTTTTAACATGTCCGTTTTGTGAAGCCAAACCATCAGAGGCCATTAGCACTGAACCATCACTCATGGGTAATGATACGTGCATGATGTGGTTTTGCTCTTCTGCAGAAAGTTTATTGCCATCGGGCATATCTCCGTAGCGATTAATAGTGGTAAATTCACCACCAAAAACGGATTTGTAGTGATTCATAGCTGCTTCGCAAGTGCCATCAAAAAGTAAATACGGATTAATCGATAACATGAATGTATAATTTAGAAATGAAAAAATTACTTTTTAGCTAAAGTTTTGGCTTCATTTTCTCCCATTCTGAACAGAACTATTTTTTCAATGAGAGCTTCAGGAATTGGTTTTTCGACAGTAAATTGAATGGTGCCTTTTGCAATTTTAAAATCTTTGAGTTCATTTTTAAAATATTCAACTACACCACCTGGAAAAAAGCTGCAATGATTTTTAAACGCAGCAAAACCAACCAGCATTCCATGGTATTTAAACATCGGCATACCGTAACTTATCACTTCTTCCGCTTCAGGTGCCAACGTTTTTACTATTTGTCGAATGTTTTCCAATGCCAAAATAACCGCTTCGGGTTGTAATGACATATACTCATCGACAGTTTTTATAGATTTATTCATTTCACTTCTAATTTTTTATGATAAAAATAATAGGCTGCTGCGAACAAAGCCATGAATATGAAAATACCTGCCCAAGGCTGATGCGATGAAAAATGAGAATACATGGCTGCTATGAGATCGAAAGCCAAACCAGCATACGCCCATTCTTTCAATCTCGGTTGATATCGTGCTCAAAATTAAAATTGCTCATAAATTTAATAAAGTTTTTTGTTTTTTAAAACGTCCTTCCAAACAGTCAGATACTTCTTTTTATATTTTTCATCTGTTTCTGTTTCGATAAGTGCAAGCGAAGTACTTATCACGCTCTCTTCTTTTAACCCATCAAAAATTTTTCTGAAAACTACGGTTATATCATATCGAATGAGCGTGCAATTTTTTTCGCTGCTACATTCTACGAATCGTTTGCTCAATTCACATATTACTTTGTCGCGCAAATTACAATTTGCTATGCCAACTTTCCAGAGAGAAAGGAGCGAATGTCTTGCCGTGACAAATTTTTCATCGTGCGTTACAGCAATTAGCGCATCTAAATCAGTCAACATTCTTTGCTCGCAATCGCTTTTAGCCAAATTGCTCAAAACTTGCACGCCAATTGTTTTTTGGTGATTATCGCCTGTTTTAGTAAGCATCAACATATCATCCCAAACTTGATATCCCCAATTAATGGGTTGCTTAGTTTCATTCATTATGTATTGAAATGAATGATATCGCAACTCGGCATCATTACTATTTAAATTCTCGAAATGTTGTTGAAGTATAGTGTCCATACAAATAAATTTATGATTCGAGAATGTTTTTTATTTGAACCAAAATCGGTTTCCAACCTTCACCATTATTATAAACATCTTTATACCTTTTTTCGCCATCAGCAGCAGTTTCAAAACCATCTTGGGTAACCGTAAAAGTGGTCGCGCTATTTTTCTCGCTGAGTTTGTAAGTGACAATTAAATGATTTTCAGGTGTGTGCGGATAAGTAGCATTTGGGTCGATGACAGAATATTTCAGCAGTTTGTTCTCTTTCAACTCTAAAACATGGCCTGAAACAAAAGTTGTTAATTTGCCTTCATAAACGGCTTGCCACAATAATGGGCTTCCAATTTTCCAATCAGAAACGGTTGCACAGCCAAACATATATTTTTTTGTCTGCTCAGGATTTACCAAAGCATCCCACACTTTAGCGATAGGTGCATTGATGTTTATTGTGTTTTTAACTACTAATTCTTTAGACATTGCATTTTGGTTTCGAAATTTCGAGTAAAAATAAAAACTATTTGTTTAATAAAAAAATTATTTTTAAAATATTTTGTGTTAAATTTCGCCCGAAGTCGCAAAGAACGCAAAGTGAAGATTTTTGCGTCCTTTTCTTTCTCCTTTGCGCCTTTGCGCAGAAATTATGATTGTATTTTGCTCATGTCCATGAAAAGTACATTCCAACGATGTCCATCCAAATCGGAAAATCCAAAACCATACATCCAACCTTGGTTATCGCCAGGTCCAGAAAATATCTTTCCACCTGCATCAACCACTTTTTGGGCTAATTCATCCACCTCTTCACGCGATTCCGCATCGAACGAAAATAAAATCTCTGAACTGCGTTTGGTGTTTGTAATTGGAAATTGATTGAAACCTTTAAATGCGTTTTCTTGACACAGCATTATATCCGAGTTGTTATTCGCGACAAGGAGGCAAGCCATAAAATTAGGAATATTTGTACTTTCTTTAAAATAAAAACCGATGGCTTGAAAAAACGCTTTCGATTTTTGGATGTCTTTAACCGGCAGGTTAATCCACATTTGCTTTGTCATAATTGAAATTTTTATTTAAGAGGAACGAATTTATTTACCACTTTGCCACATTTAAACGTCGTTGTTTTAACCAATTGCAAACGAGTACGCTGCTTAAAAATTTTAAGCCCATCTCCAATAGCTGTTGGATTTGTAATCAAATAGTATTCATCAATTAAATTATTTTCAATCAACGAACTGACAAAACCAGCACCACCATAAACGATGATGTCTTTGCCTTTTTTGTTTTTCAATGCGTTGACAACTTCTACCACATCTTCGTTCGTGATAGTAACGTTCAAACCTTCAATCGTTTTTTGTGATTTACTGAAAACTATTTTTGGTGTATCAACCATAATTTTTGCAAATGAAAATTCTGGATGTTCTGGATTTTTGACGACGCTCTCCCAATAACTTACAAATCCATCTGTCATTTTTCGACCCATCAGTATTGTGTCCATAGAATTGGCCAAATCATTCCTAACCTTAATAATTTTTTCATCCCTACTGAAAGTCATCCAATCTTGTTGTCCTTCCGGACCTGCAACAAAACCATCAACAGTTATTTGCATTTGTAATTTTAATTTACGCATTTTATGTTATTTTAGAAAATTTAAACAACTTCTTAAACTGCTATACGCTGTATTTTGTGATAATAAATATATGAGACACTCACAATAACCAAGAAAATGAGAGGTAAAAATCCTGGAAAACCAAAACCATCAACCGAAAAATTACTAATGCTTGCAAATAAAAGAGAAAAACCAAAACCTGCATAAGCCCATTCTTTGATGCGGCTTGACACTTGTGGAATTATCAGTGCTAATGCACCAAGAACTTTAAAAACCGCCAAGGCATTTCCAAAATAAGCCGGATAACCTAAGTGACTTATACCTTGTTTAGCTATTTCAGTTTGCGATGTAAGCGCTGGCATTACGCCTTCCATTAAGAAAATGATGACTGTCGTAGTCCAAAAAATTATTTTATCTTTTTTCATTGCGTTTAAAATTTTATAGAATTGAAGAATTAATTTTAAATGATAAATTTTTGTGATTACTGTGCTGGTGCATAATTAAACATCCAACGAATACCAAAACGATCCAAACAACAACCCCAATATGCACCCCAAAACATATCTTGCATCGGCATAATTTCTGAACCACCTTCTGAGAGCGCATTAAACAATCGCTGTGTTTCTTCTCTTGTATCAGGCTCGAGGTTAATAGTCATGTTGTTGCCGATTTTTGTTTTGTGTCCCATCGACTCTAAACTATCCGTACCCATAATTTGCGTTCC
>JAYWBA010000019.1:0-2655 GCA_043781915.1 Saprospiraceae bacterium | reverse complement strand
AAGGAAGTAAAATAAATTTGAGTTGGGAAAATAAATGGAAATCAACTGTAAAAGCAGATGAAACAAAATGGGTTTGGGAAGCTGCGATACCATTTAAGACAATTCGGTATAAAAAAGGGGTGACAAAATGGGGCATAAATTTTAGTCGTTTGGATATGAAAACAACTGAAAAGTCTTCTTGGACTCCTATTTCTCGCCAATTTCCAACTTCGTCATTGGCTTTAGCAGGTGTATTGGTATGGGATACGCCACCACCTTCGGTAGGTTCTAATATTTCTATAATTCCCTACGTTTCAGCAGGCACTATCAAAAATTTTGAAAACGGCAGCCCAACAAATTTTAAAAAGAATATAGGTTTCGATGCTAAAATCGGTTTATCCTCTTCACTTAATTTAGACCTCAGCTTCAATCCCGATTTTTCTCAGGTTGAAGCAGATCAGCAACAAACCAATTTGGATAGGTTCGAGCTTTTCTACCCCGAAAAACGACAATTTTTTTTAGAAAATGGCGATTTATTCAGTGGCTTTGGTTACTCTGATATTCGACCATTTTTTTCACGTCGTATCGGTATAGTGTATAATTCTGCGACGGGTGGTTACGACCAAACGCCGATATTAGGTGGCGCGCGATTAAGCGGAAAAATTGGTGATGATTGGCGTATCAGTGTCATGGATATGCAAACCGCTAAAACCGATACACTTGCACCTGCACAAAATTTTGGAGTACTTGCGTTGCAACGGCGTGTTTTTGCACGTTCGAATATAGGTTTCATTTTCGTCAATCGCCAATCAATTGATTTTGATGCCTTCAATAACAATCCAGAATTAATAAACAAAAGTCGAATAACGAGTTTTAATAGAAATTTGGGTTTAGAGTTTAATTTGGCTTCGCCCGATAATTTATGGACAGGAAAAATGTCGATACTTAAATCATTTGATGTTAAACCCACGACCGATAATGCTGTTGCTGCTGGTAATTTACAATATTCTTCGCGTCATTTTACTGGCTATATGGAATATAATTACGTTGGCGAAAATTATAATGCAGAAGCAGGTTATGTGACGCGAACAGCATATCAGAATTTTTTCCCGAAAGTGAGCTACTTGTTTTTTCCAAAATCGAGTATAGTTTTAAGCCACGGACCACAAGCGTGTAGCAATATTTTTTTCGATAAGTTTCTCAATAAAGTCAACGATAACGAAATGGTTTTATCGTATGGCGTGAGTTTTCAAAACCGTTCTGAATTTCAGATTTGGGGTGCTAATAATTTTGTTCGTTTGTTGAAACCATTCGACCCAACCAACTATGTAGGAGATACTTTAGCTACTGGAACGACACATAATTGGTATTCGTGGGGATTAAATTTTTCATCGCAACCTCAAAGTTTATTCACCTATTCAATTTCAACCCGTTATGGTGGCTATTATGCAAATGGCAATCGATTAAGATTGGGTGGTGACATTGGTTATAGATTTCAACCGTATGTTTCACTCTCTTTGAGCGTCACTTATAATCATTTAGATTTTAAATCCGACCCTATTTTACCCAAATCTTTTCAGAACACTGCTTACGATTTTTGGCTCATTGGTCCACGCATCGATGTCACTTTTACGAATAAATTATTCTTCACCAATTATGTTCAGTATAACAATCAAGCTAAAAATATTAATATCAATTCGCGGTTTCAATGGCGATACAGCCCTGCTTCCGATTTGTATTTAGCATACACAGATAATTATCTTCCTGAAAGTTTTCAGGCGAAAAATCGTGCTTTAGTGTTGAAATTTACGTATTGGTGGAATTTGTAAATGCAGAATATGAATAGAGAAAACCTCACTTCTCTCGGAGTGTTGCTCGGTAATAAGTTTTATCTTTAAAACATAAAAATAATTCTTAAATGTTAATGCCAAAAAAAATCTTGGAAAAAATAAAATAAAAAAACGTTGGAAACGATTAAACAATAAAACGTTTCCAGCGTTTACAGATATGAATCCAGAAATAGCGTCAATGTCAGAAAATAAGGAAATAATAAAAGATTCCATTCTAAAAAAATCGAAAGCCTTTTTTATGAAAGCAGGAGTGAGAAGTCCATCTATGGATGATATTGCGCGACAGCTTTCTATATCAAAAAAAACCCTCTACCAGCATTTTACCAGTAAACACGATTTAGTCGCCCAGATATTTAATTGCGAAGAACGCGAGGAGGACGCCCGCATGAAAAAAATACATGCAACAGCTAAAAATGCGATTGAAGAAACCATTTTATTAAGTCAGTTTGTAATGGAAGATTTAAAGCAATTGATGCTTTCACTCCCTACATTCTACGAAATAAAAAAATACTACTCCGAAGTTTGGACTGAATCGGAAACACGTATGTTCGAACAAGTTTATCAAGGTGTTTTTCAAAACATCGAGCGCGGCAAACGCGAAGGTTTATATAGATCTGAAATTAATAGTGATATTATTGCCAAAATTCATGTTCAAACGGCTAAAAGTATTATTATCTCCGATAATTTTCCGAGTGAAAAATACTACAAGCCTAAGTTATACCGCGAGTATATGCTGTATCATTTGAATGGTATTGCAACCACAAAGGGACTAAAGACTATTGAAGAAAATTTAAGAAGCTATGAACTATGAGGTATCAGGCATCAG
>JAYWBA010000018.1:0-7372 GCA_043781915.1 Saprospiraceae bacterium | reverse complement strand
TGTCAACTGTCAACTAACAACTGTCAACTAAATATGGTCATTAATCAAATTTTCCAACCACTCCTGTCTTCCAGAACTCATTGCAGGCTCACCATTCTGAATAGCAAAATCGCGCAATGCCGCCAGACCTAATTTGCCCGCTTCAAACGCTGCGCCTTCACCACCATCAAAAGAAGCATAACGGTTTTTTCTAAATTCGTTGTATTTTGATTTGCTCAACATCGCATCAGCTACAACCAATGCGCGGGCAAAAGCATCCATGCCACCAATGTGCGCATAAAAAATATCGGCTAAATCGGTAGAGTTACGGCGCGTTTTAGCATCGAAATTAATACCGCCCGATGAAAATCCACCCGAAGGTAAAATGACAAGCATCGCTTCAACGAGTTCGTTCAAATTTATCGGAAACTGATCCGTATCCCAACCATTTTGGTAATCTCCGCGATTAGCATCCATCGAACCCAGCATTTTATTATCGGCAGCCACTTGTAATTCGTGTTGAAACGTATGACCCGCGAGTGTGGCATGATTGACCTCAATATTCAATTGAAAATCGTCTGCTAAGCCATAATTTTTCAAGAAACCAATGCACGTTGCCGCATCGTAATCGTATTGGTGTTTCGATGGCTCGCACGGTTTAGGTTCTATATAAAACTTGCCTTTGAAACCTTGCGCCCGCGCATAATCGCGTGCTTTGATGAGAAACATCGCCATGTGATCCAACTCGCGTTTCATATCGGTGTTCAATAAACTCAAATACCCTTCACGACCACCCCAAAAAGTATAGCCTTCACCACCCAATTCAATCGTAGCATCAATCGCATTTTTAACTTGCACACTCGCACGAGCCAAAATATTAAAATCGGGATTCGTTGCAGCACCATTCATATACCTTGGGTGCGAAAACAAATTCGCCGTTCCCCACAACAGTTTAATGCCCGTGTCCGCTTGTTTTTGCTTCGCCACTTCCACCATGGTTGCCATATTCGATTCATATTCCGCAATCGAATCGCCTTCTTCTACCACGTCAATATCGTGAAAACAATAGTACGGCACATCCAGCTTAGTAAAAAACTCGAACGCGGCATCCATTTTCTTTTTTGCGCGCGTAATGGCATCTTTGCCGTGCGACCATGCAAAATCTTTTGTCGGCGCACCGAACGGGTCGTTACCCACGCCGCAGAATGTGTGCCAATAACTCACTGCAAAACGCAGATGTTCTTCCATCGTTTTACCCACCACTACGCGGGATTTATCGTACCATTTAAACGCTAAATCGTTGTCGGACTCGCGACCTTCGAATTTGATTTTTGAAATGTCTTTGAAATACATAATTAATTAAGAATTAAGAATTAAGAATTGACTCTGTGACCTCTGCGATTCCTCTGCGACTTTGCGTTAAACTTAAAAACGCAGAGTCGCAGAGAAATCGCAGAGGTCGCAGAGGTATGATGGCTAATTACGGATTTGTTTTTCCAAAACCTTCAACCATTTCTGATAGGCTTCAGCATATTTTTCTTGTAATTTTTTATCAGGTTCGATAGTCGTTATGCGTTTCAAACCAGCAAACGCCTCGCCAAAATTTTTGTAATAACCCACGCCAATACCCGCTCCGCGCGCTGCACCTGTTGCACCGTCTGTATCGAATAGTTCAACAGTAGCACCCGTCGCATTGGCAAAAATTTCCCTAAACAGCGGACTCAAAAACATATTAGCATGACCAGCACGAATGTTTTTCGCTTCAACACCCACCGTTTTCATGATTTCTAAACCATAATTGAGCGAAAAAACGATGCCTTCTTGCGCAGCTCGGAACAAATGTGCTTGCGAATGTCGATTAAAATCTAAACCATATATCTGTCCGCCAATTTGTTTATTATTAAAAATGCGCTCTGCACCATTGCCAAACGGCAGCATAATTACACCTTCACTTCCCACTGAAACTTTTGATGCTTCGCTGTTCATCGCATCATACGACAGACCACCTGTATTTCTTCTCAACCAAGCGTTCGAAATACCCGTGCCGTTTATACATAACAAAACGCCATTGCGTGTTTCCTCGTCTAAATTGTTGACGTGAACAAATGTGTTTACACGACTTTGAACGTCGTAATCCGACTTGTTCGTAACACCATAAATCACGCCTGATGTGCCAGCCGTTGCAGCAACTTCACCAACGTTTAAAACATTGAGCGAAAACGCGTTATTGGGCTGGTCGCCAGCGCGATATGTTACTAGTGTTCCTTCTTTTAACCCCAATTCAGCTGCTGCCCAAGCGTTTACAAAACCTTGTTCGCCAAAAGTTGGGACAATTTTGGAAACGACATTATCGCCAAATCCATAATTTCTTTCTAAACGTTTAGCGATGGATTTATTTTTAAAATCCCATAAAATCCCTTCCGACAAACCCGAAACCGTCGTGCACGCTTCACCCGTCAATCGCATGGCAATAAAATCTCCAGGCAACATCATTCTATCGGTTTTTTCCCAAATGTGCGGCTCGTTTTCAATCACCCACCGCAATTTCGAAGCTGTAAAATTACCCGGTGAATTGAGATAATTTTCAAGACAGTAATTTTTACCCAGTGTGTTAAACGCTTTTTCGCCAATCTCCACCGCGCGGCTATCGCACCAAATGATTGATGGACGCAAAACCTTTTGTTCTTTATCAACCAAAACCAAGCCGTGCATTTGGTAGGAGATGCCAATCGCAATACAGCTTTGAGCTATGAGCTTTGAGCTATGAGTCTTCTCGTAGGTCAGCTCATAGCTCATAGCTAAAAACTCAAGGCTCTTTTTCAGCTCCGACCACCACATTTCAGGGTCTTGTTCTGCCCATCCCACTTGCGGTGCATCCATTTTCATTTCCGACGATGGTGATTGTGCCGTTGCAAGGGTTTTGCCTGTTTCGGCTTCAACCAGACTCACTTTAACGGATGAGCTGCCGATATCAATTCCAAGAAAAAATTCCATAAATTTAGTTGTTAGTTGTTGGTTGATAGTTGTTAGCCGTAGATTGTGACACAAACTAACAACTATCAACTAACAACTATTCAGTTACTGTAAATTTAACTTTCTGATTAACCGCCGACGAAGTCCCCACCATTACTTCGAACTCGCCAGGTTCGACCAGCTTTTTCATTTCTCTGTTGTAGAAACTCAATTTATCAGGTGTGATAGTAAACGTCACCGTTTTTTTCTCGCCAGGTTTGAGCGTAATTTTTGAGAAATCTTTCAATTCTTTAATTGGACGCGTCACAGAACTCACTACATCTCGAATATACAATTGAACAACTTCTGCGCCAGCAATTGCGCCCGAATTTGCTACTACCACACTTACATCTACATTTTGACCATTTTTAACTGTCGGGTTTGAAATCTTTAAGTTATCATACTTGAACGTGGTATAACTCAAGCCATGCCCGAAAGGGTACAACGGCGATGTTTCCGCTAAATTATAACCCCGTTTAGCAGAGGGTTTGTAACTATAATACGCAGGAATATGCCCCGCAGAACGCGGAATAGTAATCGGTAATTTGCCCGACGGATTAATATTGCCGAGAATCAAATCAGCAACAGCATCACCCGTTTCTTGACCGAGATACCAACATTGAACCAGCGCGTCTGTATTATCATCTAAAGTTTTACAAGCTAAGGGAGGACCCGAAAACACAAAACCCACCATCGGTTTTTTCAATGCAGCTAAAGCTAAAATCAATTCGTTTTGCTCACCATAAAGGTCAATATCTGGTCTATCGCCTGAGTGCGACATACTCCAACCCTCGCGGTAAATAACTTCATTCGAACCACCAAAATATAAAATAATATCCGCATTTTTGACCGCTTCAACCGCTGCTTTGATAGAGGCTAAATTCTTTTCTCTTGCCGTAACTTTTATACCATTATTTTCAGAAAACCAATCGCCTGCATCCGTTAAATGCACGCCTTCTGCATAAATGATTTCGAATTGCCCCTTTGTTTTTTCTTTAAGAGATTGTAAAGGCGTAATCGTTTGCTTTGGAACATCTGCATAACCGCCGAGAATGCAACGATCGGCATTAGGTCCAACAATCGCAATTTTTTTATACTTATCCAAATTCAACGGCAAAATGCCTTTGTTGTTTTTCAACAACACCATCGACTCTTGCGCCGCTTTCAAAGCTACTTTTCTATTTTCCGCACTACCCACAACGCGTTTTGCTTCTTCTGCATCAGTGTAAGGGTTTTCAAACAAACCCAACTGAAACTTAGCTTTTAGTACATGAGTAACTATCTCATCAATAGTATTGGTAGAAATTTTTCCAGATTTAACCAAACTGACAACCGAATTATATTTATCCATATTCGGCGTTTCCACATCCACCCCCGCTTCAACTGCCCATTGAGCCGCTTCTTCATCGTTAGAAGCGATTAAATGGTCATCGTGTAAATTCGCTACGGCAAAATAATCGGAAACAATCGTGCCTTTAAAACCCCATTCTTTGCGCAACAAATCCGTCAGTAACCACTTATTCGAGTGCGCGGGAATGCCACTCAATTCGTTATAACACGGCATCAAACTTTTAGCACCAACATCTACACACGCTTTGAACGATGGAAAATAAACTTCTCTGAGCGTTCGTTCATCCACAAAACTCGGCGCAATATTCAATCCGCCTTCCGATGCGCCATGCACACCAAAATGCTTCAATGTAGAAATTACGTGCCGGGCAGGAATATTTTCGACATTCGCGCCACCTTGATACGCTTTGATTTCCGCTACTGCCATTCTGCTTACATGATACGGATCTTCACCCAATGTTTCTTCTGTTCGTCCCCACCGAGGGTCGCGCCCTAAATCAACAACAGGTGCTAAAACTTGATGTCCGCCGCGCAGACGCACTTCTTCAGCAATTTTAGTATAAACCTCCGTCAATAAAGCCTCATTCCACGTGCTACCCAAAGCTAAATGACTTGGAAATGAAGTTGCATCTTTTGTCTGGTTGCCGTGTAGCGATTCCTCGTGAAACATTACAGGAATCCCCAATCGCGTTTTTTCGATAAAATATTTTTGAATTTTATTTGCAAACGTTGCTGTTTGAAACGCATCGTAACCTTTCCCGAGTGCACCTCCACCAGCACCTTCTCCTGGTCGCGCGACCTGCCCTAAACCATTTGGTGCGCGTTTAGCTAAAAGGGATTCATCAAATTCACCTTGAGGGGTTATGATTTTTAATTTTGCTTGACTTTCCCAATGGCAGAGCATTTGTGCTACTTTTTCTTCTAAAGTCATGCGACCAAGTAGATCTTTAACGCGCACATCAGTTGAAAGCTTAGGGTTCTTATAGGGTTGAATAGGATTTTGCCCGTTCATAGAAAAGACGAGCAAAAGGAAGAGCCACACGGCTTGACGCTTTAACATAGAGGATAAATCTAATTAGTAAAATTGGTTTATATCTTAATTGTCAAATTTAAAAAAGGATTGACAATTATTGTATAATTAAGGGGCAATAATACTACTTTATTTTTAAAATTCTGTGCATTTTCAGATTTATTCGATTTTTGATTTAAACCATATTATTTTTGTCAGAATTAATTTTCATCTAATTCTCTAATAGACTATGCGCAATTTTACATTATTAATTTTGATTTTATTATCGAATTTTACCTTTGGTCAAATTACAATTTCAATCGACCCAACAAAGTCTGTTAAACCAGTTTCACCTGCATTATATGGTCGCAATAACAATCTTCCAAAAGAAAGTTATGCTTCAGGTTTAACACCTGCTGATTATGTGCGCTTGCGCGAATCGGGTTTACAATTTTTGCGCGAAGGCGGCGGCAATAACGCTACGAAATACAATTGGCGCAATAAGTTTTCGAGTCATCCCGATTGGTACAATAACGTATATTCTGAAAGTTGGGATAATTCTGTAAGAACGATGGTTGATAGTTTGCCTTCTTACGTGAATGGCATGTGGTCGTTTCAACTTATTGGGAAAGCTGCCGCCAATAATACGCATAATTTTGATGATTGGGGATATAATAAATCGACTTGGTGGCAAGGTGTTAATCAAAATCTTGCTGGAGGCGGTGTGCCGAATACTGCAGGAGGAAATTTAGCGAAAACAGAAGGCAATCCGAGTTTGTATTTACAAGATTGGCCCGCAGATTCAACAGTAGGTATTTTAGATTATTGGTTCAATTCGCTTAAAATTCCAAAACAACGCGTCACATATTGGAATATGGATAACGAAGTAGAGATTTGGAATGGCACGCATGACGATGTAATCCCTTCTACTTACCAAGCCGAAACTTTTATGCAATCCTATTTTGCAGTTGCCAAAAAAGCCCGTGCGAAATTTCCAGATATTAAATTGGTCGGACCAGTTACTGCCAACGAATGGCAATGGTTTAATTGGATGAATAAAATTACAGGTGCTGATGGCAAAATATACCCATGGCTCGAGTTTTTTATTAAACGCTGTGCTGAAGAACAAAAAGCATCAGGCGTTAAACTTTTAGATGTTTTAGATATTCACTTTTACCCTTCTGAAAGCACACCTGAGCAAGTTGTGCAGTTACACAATGTTTTTTTTAATCGCGATTATGTCTATTCAGGTGCAAATGGCGTGAAAAATGTTTCAGGCAGTTGGAACGCGAGCCTCAACAAAGAATATATTTTTGGTCGAATAAACGATTGGTTGACGCAATATTTTGGTGTTAATCACGGTATTAAACTCGGCATCACTGAGATGGATGTTAATAACAGCACACCCTCAGTAGTTGCTGTCTGGTACGCTTCGATGATGGGCGAATTTATGAAAAACGACGTTGAAATTTTCTCGCCGTGGAGTTGGAAAACAGGTATGTGGGAAACACTTCACCTTTTTTCGCGCTACAATAAATCGCAATCTGTATTGGGTGCATCGAGCGATGAAACTTTTATTTCTGCCTATCCAACAGTTAATGCTAATAAAGATTCCATGACGATTTTACTTGTCAATCGCTCAACTACTGATACTAAGAGCACAGTGCTTAATTTCACTAATTTTACTGTTTCCAGCACAAATGCTGATGCTTGGCGTTTGGCATCTTTACCTAATTCAGAGACCTTTGTATCTCACACACAAAATGCACTTCAACGCAGCACAGTTAGTTTTGCAAATAACACGGCTACTGTCAGTTTACCACCACTTTCAATCACATCTATCATTGTTAAAGGAAAATCGACAGCAACACCTACAAACTATATAAGAGATGAGAGTATCAAAGTTTATCCAAATCCATTTGCCGAATCGTTTAACATAAATATGCCAGACGGCGGTTTTGAATCAATTTCCATTTTCGATGTGCTGGGAAAGCAGGTTTATTTTCAAGTTATTAGTGATAA
>JAYWBA010000017.1:0-7373 GCA_043781915.1 Saprospiraceae bacterium | reverse complement strand
CCCAAACGCGGTTGTAATTATCATTCGCGAAATTGTTGGGTGAAAAATCAGTCGTTTTCAAGAAAACGTTTTCAACTTTCGATACAATTTTTCCATCTACTTCGCTTTCCTTCATTACGCGTTGCCAAGTTGTATCAGCACTAAAGGCTTTCCAAGACGAATCGCGTTTGAATCTGTTCGGATAAGACATGACATAGTATAATTTATTGTCAGGATTATCAATTGGCGTCCAGTAACCCACATTCGTCATACCGTGTTTTTCGAATAATTTAGTCGTGTGATTTCTGAAACGACGCAGTAAATCGTTGAGTTTGCCTTTTTCACAAGTATAAATGCGCAATTCGTAGCACAACGTATCTTTTTTTACGTTACTCGCCGATGCAATTTCATACCCCAACGGCTTCTTTTTCAATTTCGTCCATGTTCGTAAGGCATCGAAAGCTGTACCTATTTGTTCATTAGTGAAATTGCAATGTCCTTGTCCGTTGGTTATAAAAACTTTCAGGTTTTGTTCTTTGTGCTTTTCGTGCACAAGTGCATCGTAATTATCTATACCTTGATACGGCGCAATAATCGGGTCGTAAGTGGTGTGCAACATCACTACAGGTTTGTCAATAACACCTGTTCGGTCATACACTAATAATTTATCAGCCGAAACGGTGGCTGAGAGGCGCTCTACTTTGGCATTCAAATCCCAATCGTCGGGAAAACCCGTGTATAAAGTATTGGTGTTGTCGTACGGATTTCCGCCTGTCAAGGCATAAATATCGCGAATAACGCCTTCGGTAAAAACCAAAATGAATGGTATTTCTTCTACTTTAACAGAATAGTGCTTGGCAAACTCGGATAAAATTCTGTCTTTGTTTTGCGCTTTACTCAAAATTTTATTTGCCTGCTTAATTTTATCGCGCATTTCGCCAGTGAAAGTCGCAGGTGCTTTTCCGCTCATAACATCGGCAAGCGGTGGTAAAGCGCCAGGGAAAAGCGCATTTAAAACAGCATAGGAATCGAAAGCTATTTTTGTTTGTTCATAAGGGCGTGATGAAAGCGGGCACATTGCTAAGGCACCATCGTAACTTTTGGCATTTTTTTCGATAGTTGCGACTGTAATTCCTCCTCCCATCGAAGTGCCCGTCATAAAGGTCGAATCGGGTTTACCGTATTTTTTATTGAAAAATTGGCGCAATTGCTCCGTTTCGTCAACGCCTGCCGGTAAAGCCCAACCTGCGTGACTGTACGTTGAACGCGCCGTGGCGAAGCCACGATCCAAAAAAGCATTAAGCACAGGATTGGGTGCTAAACCTCTGCGCGGCGCACCGAGTGCTTCATAACCATGCGCGTACATCACGAGTTTTTTATTCCAATTCGCTGGGATCTGAATTTCGTATTCGGCATTGTTGATAATGCCTGTATCGCGTTTAATGCTTTGTGCCCATGCTGCAACAGAAGCGGACAGCATTAAAAAGAGGAGAGTGTATATTTTTTTCATTGAAAATCGTTTAGAATATTATGTTTATTAATGGTCTGAACTATGATTTTTATGATTAGGCTGAATAAGTGATTATCTATTTTTCAGAAAAATCAAAAAAATCAAAAAAACAATGATTCAGATAACCTCTACTACGCCTTGAACTAATTCTTTACTATAAATTTTTTCTACATAAGCCGCATAATTCGCTAAAATATTGCGTTGATTGATGGTGCCTTTATCTGTAATTTCGCCTTTATCAATCGAGAGCGTAAAGTCTGCAAATATAGCGCGTTTTATGTGCGTTGAACTACCTGTACTCTGTTTGGCAAAATTATTTAAAACCAATTGCAAAGCTGCCAAAACATTCGGATGATTGACTATGGTTGCTAAATCAGCATCAGAACCTAACCCCGACAGTTTTTTGCAATAGTTTAATTCTGGAAAAACGATTGCACCCAAATAAGAACGGTCGTGACCAGTAATAGCTGCATCTTGGATTAAACCTTGTCCTGACGTGATGAGTTTTGCTTTTAAAACACCCACACTCACCCAAGTCCCTGTGTCGAGTTTAAAATCTTCGGCAATACGCCCATCAAAAATGAGACCCGCGTTCGGATTATTTTCATCCACCATTTTTAAAGCATCGCCTGTGCAATAAAAACCATCTTCGTCGAATGCTTTTTGAGTAGCTTCTGCATTGCGCCAATAGCCACACGTAACATTTTCGCCTTTAATACGCGCTTCCATTTTGCCACCGTTCGGCACCAATTTCATTTCTAACTCCGGAACAGGCGTACCCAACATACCCGCAAAACTACCAAATTGCGTATTAAAAGTAGCAGAAGGGCTCGCTTCTGTCATTCCAATTCCAGATGAAATCATAATCCGTTTGGCAATTGTGCTATATGAGATTGTTTCTAATTCATCCCAAACGTGTTGTGGCATTCCTGCCCCCGCATAAAAAAACAATTTTAGTCTGCTGAAGAAAAACTTACACAGCTCTTTATCGTTTTTCAAATATGGAATGAGTTCTTCAAATCCTTTGGGTACATTGAAATAAGCTGTTGGCGCAATGCTCTTTAAGTTTTGCACTGTTGTTTTTATACCTGTTGTCGTCGGATTTCCACCATCAATATAAAGCGAACCACCATTATACAATGTCAATCCAAAATTGTGATTTCCGCCAAAGGTATGATTCCAAGGCAGCCAATCGACGAGAATTAATCCATTATCAGCAAAAAAAGGGAAAACTTGCGTTATTTGTTGCCAACTTGTAGTAATGTTATTGTGCGTATTTATAACGCCTTTAGGTAAACCCGTTGAACCCGATGTAAATAAAATTTTTGCAATAGTTTCAGGTTCAATATTCTGAAACGCCGTGTTCACAGCGATTGTTGGTTTTGTTTTTAAAACCGTATTAAAATCGGTCTGGTTATTAACGATGTGCGAAACAGCCACTACTTCAATATCAGGCGCAACGGCTTCAACAGCTTTTTGATATTGCATGCCATTCTGAACAAAAATTAAACCTGGCGTAAGTAAGTCTATGGCATGGCGTAATTTAGCATAATCAGTGGATTTAAGCGAGTAAGCCGTTGCGAGTGGCGAAAACGGCACGCCAATATGAAGTGCGGCTAAGGCTATTAATCCATGTTCTATGCTGTTTTCTGAAAGAATAGCAACTGGTCTTTCGGGCGAAACTTCAGTTTCAAGCAAATATTGTGCAATGCTTTTGACTTTCTCGAATGCCTCTTTATATGTAATCGTTTGCCACTCACCATTGAGTTTTTTTTGGGCTAAAAAAACGGTATTGGGTGTGTTTTTTGCCCAAAAAATTAATCGCTGCGTCATTCTATGCGGACGCTTTTTGATTTTTACTCTTGATTTTAAAATAATGGAACCATCCGAATTATTCTGTTGCTCAATATCAGTTTTAATAACTGGTATTTTAAGAAACGGCGTTTTCTTTATCATTGTCCTACTTTTTTTGCACGTCCTTCTAAAAAATCATTTAAACGTTGTTTCGCTTCGGGGGCGTCGGATGCAATAGCAGCCATCAGCGATTCCAACATGAAGCCTGTTTCTGGATTCGAATCGACAATACGCGGCAAAACGTGCATGAGCGCGTAATTTGTCATTCCAGCATTTGAGCTTATTTTTTTTGCTAATTCCATTGCTTTTTCAAATCCTTCACCATCTTCAACATTATACTGCGATATTCCAATTTGCTCGCCTTCGCTTGCGCTATATACGCGACCCGTTAACATCATATCGGTCATGCGTGCTATGCCGATTAATTTAGGCAACCGCACCGAAGCACCTCCGCCCACAAATATACCACGTTGTCCTTCAGGTAAAGCATAAAAAGTAGAATTTTCTGCAATTCTAATATGGCAAGCACTCGCAATTTCTAATCCGCCGCCGACACACGCACCATGTAAAACAGCTACAACAGGCACGGTGCCGAATTGTATTTTATCTAAAGCCCGATGCCACATTCTCGAATGGTGGACGGCTTGAATTGCATTGCGCTGTGTGAGTTCAGATAAATCAAGACCCGCACTGAAATGTTTTCCTTCACCCCAAATAATGGCACACTTAACGCCTTCTGGAATATTTGAAAAAACCTGTTCAAGTGCTAAAACAGTTTCGTCGTTCACCGCATTGCGTTTTTCAGGGCGATTGAGCGCTACTAAAAGTATGTTGTCTTGTATTTCAACTTTTAGGGTTGTGTAAGAATGTGTCATTATATTCTGTTCTATTTTTCAATTTTAAAAAGTCCGAAGGACATAAATTTATGGTGTTTAGAAATCAAAGCTTAAATTCTTAGACGCAATTTACTGCGCATAAGACGCGATGAATCGCATCTCTAGTTTATCCTCACTCCATTTTTAAATTCCAATGCGGTTTTATAGTTTTTTAACGTCAGTAGGAAAAACGCAATAACCGCTACACCTCCAATAAGATACAGATTGATGAGCGAATACTTTATCATTTTTTCATCGTGAAAAACAGAATCAGTAAAAAAAGCAACCACAAACGGACCACCGCCCAAACCAATCATATTGACAAAAAACAAATAAATAGACGATGCCAAGGCGCGTACGCGATTCGGCATAATTTCTTGAATGGCTGCTGTAGCAGCACCAAAAGGAAAAGCAACAAAAAAAGAAGGTATTGCCAACGAGAGTAGGATAAGATTGGGATCGCTCAATAAAAAATTACAGGCTGAAAGCAAAATACCTACGCCCGAAATTAATCCGACGCGCAAATTGCCATTTTCAATGCCGCGTTTAGCGTATCTATCAGCCAACCAACCACCTGCTAAAACACCTAAGGCTGAAAAAATGGTGACAATGAGTCCGAACTTCAATCCAACTTCTTTCATTTGCCAACCAAAAGTGCGATTAAAATACGTGGGTATCCAAGCGCTCGAACCATAACTAACAAAAGCAGTAAAAGCAGTTCCTATACTAAGGGCTAAAAAAACCGCGCGTTTTTCCCAAATAATGTCTAATGCTTGACCCAAAGTTGGTTTATCTATCGCCACGCCTTTTGCATTGAGTATATCTACGCGCATAGGCTCTTTAACAACAAGCAATAAAAGCAAGGCAATGGCTAAACCTGGCAAACCAATATAAATAAACATGAGTTGCCAAGGAAAGATATTTCCAAAAATCGGCACATTTACCATCCCCGTTTTAGGAAGATTCCCAATAATGCTTGCACCAATTAAAATCGCAAGTCCGGAACCGATAAATACGCCCATCGAGTAGGTACTTAGAGCACGGCTCAGTTTACTTTTCGGAAAATAATCGGTTATCATTGAATACGCGGACGGACCTAAAGTGGCTTCACCCACGCCTACACCCATACGCACTAAAAAAAACTGACCATAACTTTTTACGCCACCACACAGAGCTGTCATTAAACTCCAGATAGTTACACCGCCAATAATGATATTACGGCGGCTGTATTTATCAGCAAAATGACCAATAAAAATGCCGAAGAGCGTATAAAAGATAGCAAAACTCAAACCCATGAGCAAACTCATTTCCGTATCGCTCAGGTGCAAATCGCGCTTGATCGGTCCGACCAATAATGCCAAAATTTGTCGATCTATGAACGACGAAATGTTTGCCAACATTAGAACAATGACAACAAACCACGCATACACTAAAGATTTTTCGTTTTGTTTTTCCATTATCTGTGGAGCTTCTAATTATTTGTTATGAAAACGATGCCCTGCGTCCTCTGCGGAAACTCTGCGACTCTGCGTTAACCATGTACGATTTTAACGCAGAGTCACAGAGTTTCCGCAGAGGACGCAGAGAAAATGGTTTAATTATATTATCAACTCCTTCCCTTCATCAAAAACAGTTAAAACCGTTGTATCCAACAAGCGTTCAGCTAAACTTTTAATTTTAGGTACTTCGTAATGAAAATAAAATTGCATTGTCTGAATTTTAGATTCATAAAATACAGCATCGCTTGATGCATTACTTAATGCTTTTTGAGCTACAAGAGCTTGGGCTAACCATTGCCACGCCACGTTTAAAATGCCGAACAATTCCATATACAAATTGGCATCGGCAAGGAAAATTTCTGAGTCTTGCGTTTTCGCCACTGTGAGTAAATGAGTAGTAACTTTTTGCCAAATGCCTATGTTGGTTTTTAGTTTTGTTGCGTATTTTTTTAATTCAGAAAAAGTGCTCGCAGATTTAACCACAGGCAAAACTTCTGATAGCCAGACATCAACAACAGCACCATTGTTTTGTAAAATCTGTCGACCTAATAATGCCAACGCCTGAATGCCTGTTGTGCCTTCGTACAAGCTCATAATACGGGCATCACGGACTAATTGTTCAAGCACAAAATCTTCGGTATAACCGTAACCACCCAAAACCTGCAGGCCATTATTGGCAGAGAGAAATCCCATTTCGGCACCGAACGTTTTAGCAACAGGTGTGAGCAATTCCAATAAATCGTTATAGCGTTTTAGTTTTTCTGTATCGTTTTGATGCGCTTTTTCTAAATCTAAATATTTGTAGCATTGTAAAATCAGACACAAACCGCCTTCTACAATAGATTTTTGCAATAACAACATCCGCCGCACATCTGGATGATGAATAATGGATGTTGGCGCGCCGAGCGCATTTTTTTCTGTCAACCTGCGTCCCTGTGGTCTTTCAGTGGCGTATTGAAGCGAGGCATAATAAGCTGCCGAAGCAATATGAATACCGCCCATTCCAACACCGAGTCGCGCACCGTTCATCATTAAAAACATTTGTGGTAAACCTCTATTTGCTTCGCCGAGTAAATAACCTGTGCAATTATCCTTCGCACCAAATTCGAGATGCAAAGCAGGCGTCGCTTTTTGTCCCATTTTATGGTAAACAGCTATAGATGTTACGTCGTTAGCTATGAGCTGTGAGCTGTGAGCTGTGGGCTTTTCTTGTAAGCTTGAAGAAAGTTCATTGCTCATGGCTAATGGCTCATAGCTATTTTTCGGTACCACAAACAACGAAATCCCTTTTGTTCCTTTCGGTGCGCCCTCAATGCGCGCTAAAACCAAATGGACAATATTTTCGGTAACATCATGGTCGCCCGCAGATATAAATATTTTCTGACCTTTTATTTTATATGTTCCATCGAGTTGAGGCGTTGCGGAAGTTGAAATATCGGAGAGCGAACTACCAGCTTGCGTTTCAGTTAAACACATCGTTCCTGTCCATTCGCCTGAAAGCATTTTAGGCAGAAATGTATTCTTTTGTTCTGCCGTTCCAAATTTATAAATTAAATTTGCAGCACCTTTCGAAAGGTCGGAGTACATCACAAAGCTATTGTGCGCACTACCAATAATAAATTCAATGGCAGCGGCAACCGCTTTAGGCAATTGCAT
>JAYWBA010000016.1:0-19827 GCA_043781915.1 Saprospiraceae bacterium | reverse complement strand
CAGCGCACCAAAAAAAGCAGGAAATAAAAATGACATATTGCTAACTGTTAATTTTAAAAACTATAACTCTACTCTTTTGTGAAAGCCTTTTGCGTATTTTGAGGTGAAACGAATAGCGCTTTTTCACCCCAAAAGGCACAAAAAAAGACAAAAACTTTCATAAAAGAACTTCTAGCTAACCACTTTATACATTACGAAATAGAAAAAAAAATGTTGTTAAGAGATTAAAAATGCGTGATAAAAAAATTCGGCACTTTTGTTGCATACGTAAACTGAGACATTAACACATTATTAGTATAAATAGAAACCTAAAAAACACCAATAAACAAAATAATGTAATAAATTTGATTAATTTTTTTATTATTCATACTACAAAACTACTTTTTTGAATTCTTTAATTACACAATTCTCCACCCATGACCGAAAAAATTGATGCACGCATCTGTAACGTTATCATCGCTGATGATCACCAACTTTTTGTTGACAGTTTAAAACTGCTGTTACTCTCTTCTGATAGTCGCAAATTCCATGTACAATCGGAGGCATATAATGGCGACGCTTTGTTGGAAATTTTAAAAATTCAACGCCCAGATTTATTGCTTTTAGATATTAATCTGCCGGCAAAAAATGGTTTGGAAGTTTTGCAAGAGGTGAAAAAAAATCTTAAAACTACGCGCATTTTAGTTCTAACCATGTACGATGATCCTAAAATCATTAAATCGGCATTCGATAATAAAGTAGATGGTTATTTATTGAAGAACTGTGGCAAAGAAGAATTACTTCAAGCTATCGATACAGTTCTTGATGGCGAAGTGTATATTGGCAAAGGCGTAAGTGTTGCTAATCACCACGCAGAACCGAATTCTTTCGAAGATATTTTTTCAAAGAAATTCCAACTTACAAAACGCGAAATTGAAGTTTTACGCCTCATAACACAAGCTCAGAACAATGGCTCTATCGCTAAAGAACTTTATATTAGCGAGCAAACCGCAGCTGTTCACAGAAAAAATATTATGCGTAAAATTGGCGTCAATTCTACTGTCGCACTCATCCGTGTGGCTTACGATAATAACCTAATTTAATGTTTTAAGTGTTAAATTTTTGTTTTTAACGTTTGAAAAGCTTCATTTTAATGCAAATACCTTTTTCAGTGTATTTACATTTTAGAATGCTGCCGTACTTTTGCTAATAATTGCTTTTTCAAGCATCCCATGACATCAATATAGCTTTAATTTTACCGATTTAATGCTATTTATAACTACTCTTCCCTCAAGGAAGTGTCTCACGCTGTTGTGGAGATTCTTGTTGCATAAGTGATATTAGGTTTGAATTTTAATAGAAAACCTTGTTCCGATGAAGCAGAATTTTACATTTATAATTTTTCTTTCATTTGTTGTCGTTTCTTTTGCTCAGGTTAAGTTATCTTTACCTCAGATTTTAGCATATAAAAACGATATTGTGCCCGTATACGTGAGCATAACAACTACTGATTCCATTTCCACTTTGCAATTCAGCTTGAGCTGGGATGCCAAGGTGCTTAGTTTTGTGAGTGTAGATAGTTTAATTCTTCCCATTTCGAACGGAGAAAATTTCGGAACAAATAATGCTGCCAATGGGTCGCTTTCTTTTTTATGGATTGCACCTAAATTGCCTTACTATTTTAGTAAGCCCACTAATCTGTTTAAGATTCAATTTAAAGTTATCGGAGATGGTGGAACAAATACAACTATTCAGTTTGTGGATGTTCCAACTAAAATACAATCCAAGAATCCGCAGAATGTCGGTCTGACTGTAGAAAAATCGGATGGCACCGTCAATTCTAAAATACGCGTTTCTACAGTTGATGCTATTATTTCAGATAAATTTGTTTTGGGTCACAACTATCCTAATCCATCGAATGGGAATTTGAATATTCCTATTGAAGTTAATAATTCATCCGAATACACACTAACTATAAGAGATATTTACGGCAAAACTCAGCTTTCAGATAAGAATAAATTGATAGAGGGAAAAACTGAGTGGCATTTGCCGTTTTCAACATCGGGTCTTTTCATTTACTCACTGTGTAACGCAGATGGTGAATGTGCTTCTAAAAAATTTTTAAGCTATTAGCCTTCTTTTAGATAATATAGAAAAGCTCATTGCTCATTGCTCAAAACTAATATAAATCCTTACGAACTTTATTTTATTATTTCCAAATTCCAGTATCTATGTTTAAACGACGCTTACTCCAATTAACTGATAGTTGTCAGTTGTTATTTGATAGTTTAGTTGATCCCGCCTTAGCGAGAACAGTTTTCAGTTCACTAACACCAAACAAACTATCAACTATCAACTATCAACTATCAACTAAATTCATTGCTTTTTGCTTTTTGCTTTTTGCTTTTGGTACATCGCTCAATGCACAAGTCAAATACTCCCTCTCACCGACAAGCGTTACACCCAATGTGAATGACACAGTGCGGTTTAATGTTGTGGTGACCAATTTTACGAACATCAATTCCTTTCAATACAGTTTGGATTGGGATCCATTGATTTTAAAATATGTCGGTTTAGACAAAAAATCTATTCCAGATTCAGGTAACTTGGTGTCGAACTTATCGAGCAACAGTTGTTTAATTGTTGGATACAATGTTACATCTTCAGCTAAATCGGTGATTGATGGTACGGCGATTTACAGACTAACTTTCGTAGCTGTGGGAACATCTAATAATTTTTGGGTGCGCTTTGGAAATACGTGTACGAGCAGTGAAACTATCGGTTTGGGCGGCACACCCCAAACGCCAACTTATACCAATGTAGGAAATCCGCCAGGAGTGGCTTCTATACCGCTCACGGTAACAACTATTGGTTCAACAGTGCTTTCGGGTGCAACTGTAGTTGTTCCTGTAACGACGGCGAGTTTTACGAAAATTATTTCGGGAGGATGGTCTCAGTCTTGGGATCCAGCAGTCATACGCCTCGATTCAGTGTCGCAACTTAATACAACGCTCGCTTTAGCGCAATCTAATTTTGATAAAACACAAACAGCCACTGGAAAACTTGGCTTTTCATGGGCGGCAGCATCAGGCAATAAAACGCTTGTCGATAACGATACGCTCTATAAATTATATTTTAAAGCGATTGGCAATAACGGCACTTCGAGTTTAGTGAGTAGCACGGTAGCTGCTTCGGGCATTATGCGTAGTGGAAGCGGTGGTAATACGAATATTGCGCTCAATCCACAAAATGGCACGGTGAAATTGGCAGTGCCTGCTTCTACAACTTTGACCTTTTGGGCATCGAACGAAAGCGGGATAGTGGGCGATAAAGTGTGCGTGAACGTTTACACCAAAAATTTTAATAATATTGCCAGCACCAATTGGTCGATGCACTGGGATTCAACAAAAATTAAATTCATCAGTGCAGCTCAGAAAAATGTGAATCTGGGTACGGATTCGTTGAGCGGGTATGGCTCGAGTCCGAATTTATCTTTTACGTCGTCGAGCACTTTGACGGGTACTTTAAAATATTTGTGGCAATCGGGTTCTGGTACGGGTTTAACTTTTACTGCCGATAGCACGCTGATTTTCAATTTGTGTTTCCAAATTTTAGCGGCGCCGAACAGTGCGATTACTTTCGATGGTACGCCGCTGAAAATTTTAGTACTCGATGGCAATGTGAAAAAAGTCGTTCCCGTGTTCATCAATGGCTCGGTGGTGGTATCGAATGCTTTGCAGCCTATTTCAACGACAAAGACTATTAAAAATATTACTTGCGCGGGCGGTGCGGATGGCGCTATCTCGCAAACTGTGAGCGGTGCGACGGGTACATATACGTATGGTTGGGCGAGCAACAATGGAGGTTTTGCTGCTACTACAAAAGATATTTCGGGTTTAAAAGCGGGTTCGTATTACGTGACTATCACGAGTGGCGCTTTGACAAAAAAGGATACTTTTATAGTCACTGAGCCTTCACTTATAGCTATTTCTTACACGGTATCGGAGGTTAAATGTTTTGGTCAGAATATCGGAACAATCAACTCTACGCCAACGGGTGGTGCTGGGGGTTATAAATTTGTCTGGTCTTCGGGCGAAACAACGCAAAATATTGCCAATAAAGCGGGTGGCAATTATGTTGTAACTGTCACTGACGCCAGTGGCTGTGTGCAAAATTCGGGTAATATAAATATTCCCAGTCCAACTGCCGTTTTGGGAATTTCTGGCACGGGAACTATTACGCCTGTTTCTTGTAAATCGGGAAACGACGGTAAAGTAGCTATATCTCCTATAGGTGGAACGCAGGCTTATACTTTTAACTGGTCAGGACCAAACGGTTATTCGAATACTTCTCAGAATTTATCGTCGCTTTTGGCGGGTAGTTATACGTTAACTATTACGGACACTAAAGGTTGTACGTTCAACGCGAGTTTTAATGTCACTGAAGCTGACTCGATTAGAATCGCGTCTGTAGCTTCAACCAATACCAATTGTGGTAATAAATCGGGTACTATAACTGTTACGGGTGTAAGTGGTGGTTCAGGTTCTTACACTTATACATGGTCGGGTGCGAACGGTTTTTCAAGCACGAGCCAGAATTTATCGAATTTGGGGGCAGGTAGTTATAGTTTGGTGGTGACGGATTCTAAAAATTGCACGAGCGCAACAGTGAGTGTGATTGTAGGCAACAATGCCACTAATTTAACCGCTACCCAAACAGTGGTGACACCGCTTTGTAACGGTCAGAATACGGGTAGCATTAACGTTGTACCGACGGGGGGCGTAACACCTTATAAATATTTGTGGAATGGACCGAATAACTATTCAAATAATACGGCTAAAATATCAAGTTTGAATGCAGGAACTTACTCGGTGGTTGTTACCGATAACATTGGTTGTTCTTTCACCATTAATTCGATTGTGGTGACGCAGCCCGATGCGCTGACTATAACGTCGCCGAAGGTGGTACCTATTCTTTGTAAAGTAGCAAATGCTAAAGGCAGTATTGATTTGACAGGATCTGTTACTGGTGGAACACCTGCACTGAGTTATGCTTGGTCGAATAGTGTGACGACGACTTTTAACGGTAATTTATCGAAAGGGGATTATACGGTAACGGTGTCAGATGCGAACCAATGTACTTTGGTTAAAACATATTCGATTACAGAGCCTACGGATTCGTTTAAAATTACAGCAGCCACGGCTACTGATGTAACGTGTTTTGGCGCTAAAAATGGCTCTGTGAAAATCACTTTGAGTGGTGGCACTGCGCCCTTAGCTTTTGAATGGACGGGTGCGGGTGGTTTCAACGCGAACACGCAAAATTTACCTGCTACTTTGGATGCGGGTACATATTTCTTAAATATATCGGATGCCAATAACTGTAAAGTGACGTCATCCTACACGATTAATCAACCGACAGATATTGTGATTAATCCTATAGCGTCGGCTTCGTCGGTGAATAATTGTGATGGAAAAATTACGCTATCACCAACTGGTGGCACGCCGGGTTATACATATTCTTGGTCGGGTGGCGGTGTAGCAGCTACGAGCCAAAATCAGACTTTATTGTGTCGCGGTAACTATAATGTGACTGTAACAGATTCGAAAAACTGTAGCAAATCTTCGGGTGCTATTTTCGTAGATGGCAGTAGCACAGGTATAACTGTGGCTGATGTCACTTTGTTTGCTGCGGGTTGTCCGGGTCAGAATCAAGGCAAAATAAATATTAATGTTACGGGTGGAACGAAGCCTTATACGTATGAATGGTATAATCGCGCTGCACCAACTGTTATCATCGATAGAGGACAGAATATTAGTTCTAAATCGGCAGGTACTTATTTTGTGCGTGTTATAGATAATATCGGTCAAGCATTTACCTCGCCCGATTATACCATTCAGGGTTCTGCGACCAATATCAGCATTGCTTTGAAGAGTAAGATCAATGAATCGTGCACCGGCAATGATGGCGCTATTCAGTTAGACATCAGTGGCGGTACGGCGCCCTATAAATATAAATGGAATACTGGACAAACATCAAGGGATATCACTTCGTTGAGCGCATTCACTTATGCGGTGGAGGTGACGGATGCAAGCACGTGTATTCAAAATTCAGACAACTACGTGCTACCGAGAGATCCTTGTGCGCTTTCAGTGCTTCAAAGCAACAGTGCGCCGACGTGTTCTGATTCTAAAAATGGTTCGATTACTATCAATATCACGAATGGTGAACCTGGTTATGCTATTCGTTACACCAACAGCGCGAGTTTAGATTCGACGATTAAAGTCAATAATAATGCTTCGCGCACAGCCACTGTGAGTATCAATAATTTAGCAGCCGATACGTATAATTTTATTGTAACCGATGCTAAAAATCAAGTGTCGAATTTCAAAGTTGTTTTAGCACCCCAAAGCCCCATCACTATTTCGCGCCAAATCACGGACGATAATGGTAACTGTAGCGGCTCGATTGTTTTAGCCATCGGCGGTGGAGCACCACCTTATAGCTATTCTTGGAACACAGGTGAAACACAGCGCGATTTGTTTAATTTATGCTCGAATAAAATTGAAAGTGTTAACGTGCGCGATGCAAAAGGTTGTTCAGTTCAAGGTCCACTCGATACCATTAAATTGCGCTATACAGTTATGTCCATCAATGGGGTCATCACGGCTGGCATTTGCCCAAGCGATACTGCTATACATTCCATTGCAGTCAATGTAACGGGTGGTGCGGCACCGTATTCGTATGAGTGGCGCAACGCAGCGGGTGTTTTGATTTCTACTAATCCTACTTTAATCAATATTTATCCTGGCACGTATAAAATTACGGTTAAAGACAACGCGAAACCAACGCCGCAAAGCGTTTCGAAAGAATTTACGTTCACGGCTCAATCGGATTTGAAATTGGGTGCAATTTCTATAGTTAATGCAACTACCAATACACAAGGATCAATAACTGTAAATGCTGTTGGCGGTAAAGCACCGTATTCGTTCAAATTAAGTACGGGTGTTACGAGTTCAACTGGTGTGTTTGGAGGTTTAGCTTCTGGCACATATTCAGTTACTGTAACCGATGCTCAAGGTTGTAGCGATTCGCAAGGTGGTGTTATTATAAAATTGAGTACTTGTGCATCCGTGCAGAAAAATATAAATCCGAGCAACAATGGTTTCGATTTAAAATGCTTTGGCGACCTAAACGGAAGCGCTACGGTTACAAACATCAGTTCTGATTATGCCGAGCCGATAACCTATACTTGGAGCAATAGCAAACTGCCTAATGACATTGGTAAATCCTCTTTCAATTTAAGTGCAGGTGCTCAAACAGTGACATTGAAAGATAATACGGGTAAAACGTGCGCAATTAATTTTACTATCAGTAGCCCTGATTTGTTTTCTGTCAAAATCACAACACCCGATAATGTAACTTTAACTGCAACAACTACTGGTGGAGTAGCTCCATATTCTTATGTTTGGAGTACAGCCGATACGACTAAAAGTATATCTAATGCCAAGCCAAGCACTACATACCAAGTTTTTGCTTACGATAAAAATAAGTGCAATATAACTGATCAATATAAAACACCTACTATTGGTAAAGATTGTTTGATTGCATCGATGGCTATCACACCTGATGGTGATGGCGTGAATGATAATTTTATATTTGCCGCATGCGATTTTACAACAGCCCGCGTTGAAATTTACAGTCGTTGGGGTCAATTGCTTTATTCAAAAGATAATTACAATGGCGCAACAGGCGATTGGAAAGGGCGCGATCGTGATGGTGACGACGGTAACGCACTGCCCGATGGCGTTTATATGTACATCATTAAAGGCACCGCTGCGAACGGCGAGGTTAAAACGCAGAAAGGAACGGTGTCGATAATCAGAAGTTAAAAGTGAAAAGTGAATAGTTAAAAGTTAAACGAGAACTCACTCTTCACTTTCAACCTTTAACTATTCACTTTTCACATTAAACCACTTTTAACTTTTAACTTTTAACTTTTAATTTTTTCTCTCATGAAAAATTTTTACATCGCGGTTTTTATGCTGATTTCAGTCAGCACTTACGCACAAGATGAAGCCATTTTTAATCATTATAATATCGATAAAACGCTGATAAATCCATCAGCGGCAGGATTCGATGGCACAACGCAATTGTTCGCGCATTACAGAAACCAATGGACGGGCTTTAAAGATGCGCCCGCCACCTATAACCTCACCTTCAATACACCCATCACAGATAAGGTTGGTTTGGGTGCTTTGGTGACAAAAGATAATGTAGGTGTTTATACCCACGATCGTTATCAAATAAACTATGCCTACCATTATACCGATAAAAATTATAAATGGAGTGCTGGGTTTTCCACAGAGTTCCACAATTATGGCATAAACCCCTCTGTGAATGATGCAACTACCAATCCAACAATTAACAATAAACAAGATTATTTATTATCCAGTCGCGTAGCAGGGGCTTCATATTTCGATGCCACATTTGGTGTCATCACCACCATTGAAGATAAAATCACCATTGGTTTTACGGTGCCAAACCTCATTCGCGCACGTCTCGGACAACTCTACGGCATCAAAGATTCAACCGCCTACTTTTTGCGCCAGTTCACACTCTATGGTGCATATAAAATCGCAGGCGATAAATCGAATTACGAACCATCCATTCTCATTCGTAAACCCTTCACAGCACCTTTTGAAGTTGAACTCAACTTTAAAGGCAATTTCCTCAACGATGCCCTCGTGGCAGGTTTTATGATTCGTCCAGGTTCATCCGGTCAAGTCGGATTGATTCTCGGCACAAAACAACCCGCTTTTTCTATTTACTATTCTTATGCTATGTCCATCGCTCAGGTCAATACCTATCTGAACAATGCGCATGAAATCACATTCGGATTTGAGTTTAAAAAGCCTGAGAAAAATTCGAAACAAGAGCGCAAGAAGAAGAAAAGCGCGAAATAATGGTTAATGGTTAATTGTTAATGGTTAACGAGAAAAAATTAACCATTAATCCATTAACCATTATCAAAGATATATTGGTTTTTGGGATGGCCCCCTCATCGAATGCGTTTGGTGGGGGGCTTTTTTTTTAATGGTTAATTGAATAATGGTTAATGGTTAATTTTCGCGACATTAACCATTAACCATTAACCATTAACCATTAACCATTAACCATTAACCATTAACCATAACTATTCAAGTTTGCGCAAATCTGATTACGATTAGTGATAATCTGATTACGATTAGCACAAACTTGAGTAGCTAAATAATTGAGATATTTTTTCAGTTGCACCCATTGTGCACGTGCAACCAAACCACACGCAATTACGGAAACGCAATAAATTATAGCGTCGTGTGGATGATGCCAAAACCAACGCACAAACTGGAATTGCAAGAACCAAAAAAGCGGATACAAAATTAATCCAGAAACGTATTGAACACAAGTATAATAATCGGACTCAAAATTGAAATAACGGCTGCGCCTCAATAAACCAATGAGCGAGAGTGGAATGATATTATTTACAAGCCCAAAAATTGAAAATGGCGATAAAATCAGAAGGATAAAAAGATTTTTCAGACGGTCATATTTTTGCAAGTTCACATCGCGCAGATTGTTTTTTTCTAACACCGAAAAATAATGATTGATATCGGTTTCAAACTCAGAAAATTGCGTCGCATTATCTCGTTTAGCCCTGCGCAGCTTTTCTAAAATATTTTTAGAGCGAAAATACTTCTCTCTCAAGGGCAAATATTGTTCAGATTGCGCCAATATTTCAGCTTTTTCTAATAATTTTTCTTCCTCCGCATCTTCGCAGTGAATCACGGTTTGGTGAAACTGCGTTTCAATTTGTTCTAAAACAGTATCGAGTCGTTTGCTGTAGCTATTCACATTTGAGCCCCCTATTTTTGGCTGAAACGGTTCTGACACCTCTATCACCACATCCGAATTCGCTTTTTGTGGATTGTAATACGTCAGACCCACCATCAAAATTTTCACATCCGTCATACCTTCCCTGTGCGCCTGCTCGTAAATATGCGCCAACCCTTTTTTAAACGGGCGCACATGTCGCTCGTTTTCACTCGTTCCTTCCGGCGCGATGTACAGCGAGCCACCTTCTTGCAAGTGAGTGATGCAGCGCGCAAAAATTTGGTTGTTGTTCACAAAACCTGAGTCGAAATCTTTTGCGCGTTTTAAGGGTAAGCAGTAGAGCGCGCTCAATACCTTACGCGGTATGAATTGCTTGAACAAACTCGCATTTGCCAATAAAAATGGACGAACAAACAAGTGCTGTAAAGCCATTAAAGGGTCGATGAGTGTATTGGGGTGATTGGAAATAACAATCAACCGTCCGCTCGTGTTTAATAATTCAGGGTTTATGATTTCAATGCGCCGGAAATACATGCGCAATGTGGTACTTGCAAATAATTGCAAAAACCGAAAAAGTAGCCGCAATGCTAAGTTTTTGTGCGGCATAGGTGCTTTATCTGTACTGATTCTTGGAAATGCAAGATTTGGTTGGATAGTTTCTACCACTTATTTTTTTTCTACAAAGTAACGACAAGAAAATGTTTTTTCTCACAGTTTCGATGATGGACAAAAAATTTGACCCTTTTTTTACACTTCTTCGCGATAAAAGAGTCAAGTTTCAGGTTTTTTCTCATTCCTGATACCTGAAACTTGGCGCATGATATTTCACACCTCACACTAAGAGCAGAAAATCTTCTGACCCTACAATTAAAAATTAATGCTTAATGCATAACACTTAAAAATTAATTTTATACCTTTGTTTTGTTGAAAGTTTTAACCAACAACTTTCAACTTTCAACTTTCAACTATATGGTTATTGTTATTTTCTTTATCGCGCATTGGTATATTTCTCTTTTTGCGCAGACATTTTTCTTGCATCGATATGCAGCGCATGCTATGTTTACCATGTCGAAAGCGTGGGAGCGCTTCTTTTTTGTTTTTACTTTTATTGCTCAAGGTTCAAATTATTTTAGCCCGTATGGCTATGGCGTTATGCACAGAATGCACCATGCTTATGCCGATACGGATAAAGACCCACACTCGCCCAAATTTTCTAAAAATGTTTTTGATATGATGCACCAAACATTGGTCAATTTTAGAAATATTGTGCGCCGTAAAGTTACAGTAGAAGCCAGATTCACTAAAAATGTGCCTGATTGGCTCGTTTTTGATAAAATTGCTGGCAATCCGTTTATGCGTATAGCGTGGTCTGTAGCTTATGTTTTTATCTATTACTTTTTCGCAACAGCATGGTGGCAATGGTTATTTTTGCCTATTACATTAGCCATGTCTCCTGTTCATGGCGCTATTATCAATTGGTTGGCACATAAAGTAGGTGGCAGACGTTTCGAGATGAGCAATACTTCGACTAATTTTTTGCCTATTGATCTTTTAATGCTCGGCGAAAGTTACCATAATAACCATCATAGATTTGATAAAAGCCCCAATTTTGGTGTTAAATGGTACGAGCTTGATCCGACGTATTATGTCATAAGAGTGCTTAATAAAATAAAGGTTATACAGTTGGTTGAAAGTTAGTTGATAGTTGACAGTTGACAGTCGTAGATTGTGTCACAAACTGACAACCGTCAACTAACAACTAAAAGGCTAATTATCAAACACCTCCGAACGCTTATTAATCATTTGAATGTAGTGAACATTTCCAATGAGATTCGCTTTATCGAATTCGTTTTTAATAGCTTCATGAACAAAACCCCACACTTCCCAATAGTTTTCCGATGCGCACCAAGGTCGGACAACGAAAAATAAATTATTGGAGTCGAATTTCTCCATAAAAATCTCAGGTTCAGGCGTCGCTAAAACCATCGGACAACTTTTAACTGCACGTTCTAATGCCGATTTAACTTTCTCTACGCCATTAGGTTCATCAACCATGATTGTCATATCAACTCGACGGGTTCCTTGTCCAGAAATATTTGTTACTGTGCCTGAAGTTACTAATCCGTTAGGAATAAAAACACGACGGTTGTCGCGGGTTCTAATAATGGTGCTAAAAACCTGAATTTCATCAACATGTCCATCTGTGTCACCAATTTTAATTTCATCGCCCACTTTATACGGTTTCAAAATTAAAATTAAAATACCACTCGCCAAATGACCTAAACTACCTTGCAATGCTAACCCTATTGCAAAAGCTAAAGCACTCACAAGTGTTATTATAGCACTGATTTCAAATCCAAAAATACTACCCACAATCAGAAACAATACAAATTTTAAACCTACATCTACTAAAGATGAGAAAAAAGGTTTGATTGTAGCATCAACTTTACGTGCAGTTAGAACTTGGTTTGAGACTTCGTTCAATTTGTGAATGAGCCGAAATCCAACCCAAATAATTAGAAATGACATCAAAAGCTTTGGAATGAAAATCACGCCCCAATCCATAGCCATTTGCAAATAACGGTGTAAATTATCCATCGTACTATTTAAATTATTTACTAAATTGCAAAAATAGTAATTAATTGTAATTCATTTGCGAATTACTTTAAAATCCGTAATTATTCAGTTAAAGCTGAATTGTTAATCAGTTTCCCGTCCCTACGCGGTAGGGACGGGAAACTGACCTACGTGAACAGTTGCTAAAAACCGTAATTTGTAAATCGTAATTTATGATTGATTAAATCGCCTAAAGTAGAAATATTTTGATTTTTGAGTTTGGCTATCAATTTTAAAAATAAAATAGACGTCAAAAGAGCATCGCCCGCTGCTGTATGCCTATCGTGCATATCGATATGATTAAGTGTACACAGTTCATCGAGCGATTTATGTGGCGCGCCATGGTAATAAGCGCCATCTAAGATTTCTACTCTTTGATATAACTGAGCAGTGTCGATTGTTTTATTTTGAAGCGTTTTTCCTGTTAGTTTTTTTAAAGTTTGGTTGATAAATGCTACATCGAAAGCAACATGATGCCCAACTAAAACGGCATTGCCAATAAAATCTAAAAACTGTATCACACCTGTTTCAATAGCAGTATCACCACTGTTATTTAACAATCCGTGGATAGTTATAGATTGTTTCGATGAATTTTTTTTTGGATCGTTAAAATGTAGTTCAAACGTATTTTGTGTTTCAATCTTGCTGTGCACAACGCGCACTGCACCGAGCGAAAGTAAAGAATCTGTCGCTGGATTTAATCCCGTTGTTTCAGTATCGAAAACAATAAAATTAATATCCTCAATCGGTGTATTTTTATCTAACTTTGATATTCTTTTTATATAATTTTGCCACCAATAGGGTTGGGGCTTTTTTAAGTGAAAAGTAAAAAGTGAAAAGTAAAAAGTGAGCATTTCTAAGTTTAGTTGTTAGTTGTTAGTTGTTGGTTGTTAGTTTAAGATTGTTAAACTAATTAACAACTAACAACTAACAACTAACAACTAACAACGAAATTATGATTATCGGATTAATAAAAGAAGGAAAGATTCCCAACGATAACCGCGTAGCGCTCACGCCAACGCAATGTAAAATTATTCAAAATACTTTAGGTTTCAAAATTATTGTTGAACCTTCACTCATTCGGTGCTTTTCTGACACCGAATATATTGAACAAGACATTGAATTGAACGCCAATTTAGATAGTTGCGATGTACTACTTGGCATAAAAGAAGTGCCTATTCAGTTGTTGCGAGAAGGGAAAACGTACTTTTTTTTCTCGCACACCATTAAAGAACAGGCTAAAAATCGCGAATTATTGCGCGCTATTCTCAATAAAAAAATATCACTGATTGATTACGAGGTATTAAAAAATGCGAGTGGCGAACGCCTCATTGCTTTTGGTAAATTTGCGGGAATGGTGGGTGCGCACAACGGTTTATTAGCTTATGGATTAAAAACTAACGCTTATAAACTACCACGATTGAAAGATTTGCGGCATTATGTCGATGTTCTACAGTTTTACAAATCAACGCATTGGTCGCATCCAAGAATAGTTGTTACGGGTCATGGCAGGGTTGCCAATGGCGCAATACAGGTTTTGATAGATGCAGGTTTCACGCAAGTAAACCCTTACGAATATTTGCACTGTCCTTTCAGTATTCCCATTTTCACACAATTAAAACCTGTCGATTATGTCACGCGGTTCGATCGTGTTAAATTCGACAAAAAAGATTTCTACACGCATCCAGAAAAGTATATTTCAATTTTTGAGCCTTATACGCGCCGAACAGATATTTTTATCAACTGCATTTTTTTTGAAAACAGCGCGCCACCATTTTTTTCTGCTGAAGAAATGCGCGCGCCACAATTTAACATAAAAGTCATTGCCGATATTTCTTGCGATATTGCACCTAATGGATCTATACCTTCTACTTTGCTTGCTTCAACTATTGAAAATCCTTTCTACGATTATGATGTGCTAACAGGTAAAGCTGCCGAACCTTTTTCAGAAAAAACAATTACAGTCATGTCAATTGATAATTTACCGAATGAATTACCCCGTGATGCGTCTCATTTTTTTGGCGAACAATTCATTGACCACATTGTTCAACATTTGAACAATCCAGAAAATTCACCCGTTTTACAAGGCGGTACTATTGCTCGAAACGGCGAATTAACGGAACAGTTTAAATATTTAACGAATTATGTAGCCATGAGCTTTGAGCCATGAGCTTTGAGCTTTTCTTGTCAATTTAAAAGAAGGCTCAAATCTCAAATCTCAAATCTGTACATCAACTAAACTATGAAGTCTCTTTTAGAATATCAGTCGCTTTACGAAATCTATCAAACTAAACATTTGGTTTTTGACGAACCTAAAACTTTGTATGCACCTGTTGAACATATTATGCACATTGCAGGTAAACGCATCCGGCCAGCTTTGGTTCTGATGGGTTATAATTTGTTTGGCGAAAAGATTAATAGAGCATATCCTATAGCTTTGGCGGTTGAAATTTTTCATAATTTCACTTTAGTGCACGATGATATTATGGATTGCGCACCTTTGCGTCGTGGAATTCCAACAGTTCATACAAAATTTGGTATAAACGCGGGCATACTATCAGGCGATGTAATGCTTATTAATGCCTACAAATCTATTGTAGATGCAAAAGTATCAAATTTGTTAAAAGCAAAACTTTTGAGCGCCTTTAACAGCGCAGCCATAAAAGTTTGTGAAGGACAGCAATGGGATATAGATTTTGAAAGTAGAGATACTGTTACTGAAACAGAATATATTAAAATGATTGGCTATAAAACGGCTGCATTAGTGGGTGCAGCTTTACAATTAGGCGCCATTACTGCTAACGCCTTCGACACGGATGTTGAAAGCTTGTACAATTTCGGTTATAATGTTGGTGTAGCTTTTCAAATTCACGATGATATTCTCGATTCTTTCGGCGACCCTGCGACATTTGGCAAAAAAGTGGGTGGTGATATTGTACAAAATAAGAAAACACTCCTTGTTATTGAAACATTGGCATTAGGCACTCTTTCTCAAAAAAAAGAGCTTAAAAAAATAATGCACAATGAAAATTCAATGGAAGAAGCTGAAAAAATTGAACGCGCGAAACAGCTATTTGTCGATTCGGGTGCCTTGGAATATGCCACAAAAAAACGCGAAACATATATCCAGCGCGGTTTTGAATCCTTAACTAAAATGGATATTTCAGAAAGCAAAAAAGAATATCTAAAACAGTGGGCAAACGATTTGATGCAAAGAGTGAAGTAGTGACTTGCTATATTTTGCCTTCAATTTAAACTCCACGACCTTTGCAATTAAATACCCTGCGCTTTAATTAGTTAACTTAACTTATATCGGAATTAAATATTTCCTATAGCTTGCTTTCCTCACTTAAAGCGAAGGTATTGAAAATTAATTCTAATTAATTTTTGTCTTTTAATTATAAATGAAAACTCAAACCTATTTTACCACTTTCGAGGATGAGTTTAATATTTTTGTTGTGCGTATTATGGATCAAATAAGTCGTCAAATCGAGCGCAAAAAGAAATGCACCATTTACTATAACCGATTTGCCAAATCCATTGAGTTGATCTGCTTTATCCGTTGAGTTTTTGCCACGTTCTATTAAATAAGCACCACCGAGCATATAAGCTACATCTAAACCCGTATTAAGTAAAAATATTTTCTGAACACCATAATGGTTATCTATAATAGATGCCACATCGGTGGGTTGCGTTGCCACCCGAAATATTGCAAAACCTGCTAATGTGACGTTCACTGCATTCCAACCCAAATTCATTTGATGATAACTTTTTGTAATGCCTTCACTGTTATTTAAAGAAACGCCAGAATAAGCCATATTGAGCAATGCCCAAGAACCTAAGATATACATCGCATTTTTATCTATGTTTCTATTTTGCGCTTCGAGTTTCTGCCATTCTGAGAAAGGAGCAGTTTGACCCACCAAAGTGATTGCAAAAAACGCATTGAAAATAACGAGCGTAATTATTTTTTTCATAAATATCAAAAATTAATTGCGACTATGTAGAACATAGAGAGTGAATAAAGTTATAAACAAAACATAATTCGAGCAAAGTAGTTTTAAATTTGAAATGTATCATCTTATATTTTAAGCAAGAAAGTATTATTTATAATTTAAAACGAAGTTACGCAGCAATGTGCCGCACATCTAACATCAATTTATAAGAAAAGTGATCGGATTTCGGCAAAAATTTTATTGAAAATGCCTCTAATTAGATACTTCGCCTTAACTTGCGCAACAATTTTTTCTAAAATATATCACGGCTATTCAGATAGCTAAATCCAAACGCGTATGTCTAAAAGTTCACTCTTGTTTATCATCTTCATTTGTATATCACAGTCTCTTTTCTCTCAAAAAGAAAAATGGACTCCTCTTTTCGATGGCAAAACCTTAAAAGGTTGGAATCAGAAAAATGGAAAAGCTAAATACACCGTCGAAAATGGCGAAATTGTAGGTTATACCGTTGCCAATACAACCAACTCATTTTTGTGTACCGATAAAGATTACGGAGATTTTATTTTAGAATTAGATTTAAAAGTTGACAATGCCATGAATTCGGGTATTCAATTCAGAAGTGAATCGAAACCCGATTATCAGAATGGGCGTGTTCATGGTTATCAAATGGAAGTCGACCCAACGGATCGCGCATGGTCAGGTGGTATTTACGATGAGGCGCGCAGAGAGTGGTTATACATTCCGAATATCAATGAAGCAGGAAAGAAATCGTTTAAAATGAAGGGTTGGAATAAATATCGCATTGAAGCAATTGGCAACTCGATGCGCACTTGGATTAACGGCATTCCTGTGGCAAATTTGATTGACGATATGACACCTAAGGGTTTTATCGCACTGCAAGTTCACGCTATTTACGCAGATATGAAAGAAGGCATGAAAATTCGCTGGCGGAATATTCGCATTCAAACTGAGAACCTAAAGCCGAGCGCGAACGATAATATACCTATCATTAATTTATTGCCTAATAATTTGAGCGCACAAGAGCAAGCGCAAGGTGTAAAACTTTTATTTAACGGAAAAGATTTTACGGGGTGGCGCGGCATTCATCAAAACGGAATGCCTAATAAGCGTTGGAGTGTATCGGACGGAATTTTGCAAATTTCTAAATCTGATGGTTCACAAACGGGAAATGATATTGTAACTACTGAAGAATATAGCGCATTTGAATTAACTTTCGATTTTAAACTCACGGAAGGTGCGAATTCGGGTGTCAAATATTTTGTCAATGAGGCTTTAGATTCATCAGCATCTGGCATTGGTTTGGAATTCCAACTTTTAGACGATGAGCGGCATCCCGATGCGAAACTCGGTGCAGTAGGAAATCGCACATTGGCGAGTTTATACGATCTAATTCCATCTTATAAACTTCAAAAACGGTTTCAACGCAAAATAACGGATTGGCAAAATGGGCGCATTGTGGTTTATCCCAATAATATAGTTCAACATTGGCTCAATGGTTTTAAAGTTGTTGAATATGAGCGCAAGAGTAATATCTTCGATGCACTTGTAGCGCGCAGCAAATATGCCCATTATAAAAATTTCGGAGCTGGCGATAAAGGACCGATTTTGTTGCAAGATCATGGCGAGGCGGCTTCTTTTAGGAATATTAAAATCAGACAGCTTTGACATGGGGATTGGGGAACTCATTTTAATAGGTAAACAAAGGGTATAATTCTAAAAAAATCAGGGTGAAATTTTCCTTTATAATTAACACCTTTGTGAATCTTTGTTCTCTGTTTCTTTGTGCTGAAAAAATTCGCTATGCCACCACTTGTTAGGTGTGCGATATATTTTCAGCACAAAGTTCATAAAGGAACAAAGATTCACAAAGGTAAAGACGTAATATATTACGTCTCTACTTGATTTCGTTTTTATAAGAAAACACTTACCCAGATATATAAACCTAAATTCTAAAAATTTTTAAATTCTGAAAATTCTGATCATGAATAGACGCGATTTTACAAAAAATTCTGCCCTTGCAGCGGGCGCAATGGCATTCAGTGCTAAATCCTATTCACGCATTTTGGGCGCAAATGACCGAGTGCGATTGGGTGTTGTCGGATTTTCTGACAGACATAGAGGCTCTCACATCCCAGCTTTTATGCAACACTATAAAGAACTCAATTTCGACATTGTGGCTGTTTCGGATATTTGGAAAAAGCGCCGCGAAGAAGGTGTTGAATTCTTGAAAGGGAAAATGGATCACGATATTACGGGTTGTAGAAACAACGATGAATTATACGCTTTACCAAATATTGATGGCGTTTTCATCAGCACTGCCGATTTTCAGCATGCCTTACATACTATTGAAGCCGTGAAAGCTAAGAAAGATGTGTATTGTGAAAAACCTTTCGCTGAAACGATGGAAGATAATCGCGCAGCGCTTAAAGCGGTTAAAGCTTCAGACAGAATTGTGCAAATTGGTTCGCAACGTAGAAGTGGACCGAATTACACAACCGCAGCAGAATTTGTTCAATCGGGCAAATTCGGGGCTATTACAATGGTCGAACTCACTTGGAATGTCAATCAACCTGGACGTTGGAGAAGACCCGATTTAGTAGCTCAATGCAAAGAAGAAGATTTAGATTGGAAACGCTTTCTTTTAAATCGTCCTTATGAAGCTTTCGATCCAAGAAAATATTTAGAGTACCGTTTGTTTTGGCCCTATTCATCAGGTATGCCTGGTCAATGGATGAGTCATCAAATTGATACAGTGCATTGGTTTAGTCAGTTACCGCACCCGCGCAGTGTTACTGCAAACGGCGGTGTATATTGGTGGAAAGATGGCAGAAAAAATTGGGACACAACGGCAGCAGTTTTCGAATATGGCCCGTTAAATGATCCATCAACGGGATTTCAAGTGGTGTTTATGTCGCGTATGCACAATGGCGATGAAAATCCTGCTGAAATTTATTATTCTAATGGTGGAGAACTAAATCTCAACACTAATAAAATTTCGCCTCGCGGTGGATTGACTGAAAGAATGGCAGGAGCGATGAAAATGAAAGCTAATTTATTGCCTGAAATGAATTTGAAAGATATTAAAGTAGAAACGGCTGCTAATACGGGCGGCGATTTTTTAACTACAGCTCATGTTCGCAATTGGATGGAGTGTATTCGGTCGCGCAAACAACCCAATGCACCTGTTGAAGCGGGTTATAACCATTCTATTGCTACCATTATGGCAAATGCAGCTGTTCATACGGGTGTAAAAGTTACTTTCGATGAAAAAACGCAAGAAGTGATGGCGGGCGGAAAAATTTTTAAATACTAATTTTTAATGGTTAATTATAAATGGTTAATGGTTAATTTTTCTCGATTTAACCATTGATAATTAACCATT
>JAYWBA010000015.1:0-7379 GCA_043781915.1 Saprospiraceae bacterium | reverse complement strand
CTCTTTCGGAAAACCTGTATGATAGACCTACTATCATCTTATTTATAGTTCTTCAAAGCACGTGAGCTTCGAATTGCAGGACACACCTGAAACAAGCGGCGATGTTTTAGAAGATGGCTATAGAGTGGCGAAAGTGGCGATTTTTACACAAATGTTGATACTAAACACTGATGTTTGTTGACCCGAAAAACTGTTATCCGAAGCACTGAACCGCCGCTTTTGCCAAACGGCTGTTATACGCTTTCGCTATTTCAAGTTTAGTTGATTTGCTCATAAAAAAGTCTTTAACCAGTCTTTGCATTATGCACTTTCATCAAACATAATTTCCTCTGAACTGCCTATTTTATATAAAGGTTTCTCAATGGGCAATGTAAAATAAAAAGAGGAACCTTCGCCTTCAATACTTTCTACCCATATTTCACCGCCATTTTTTTCTAAAAAACCTTTTACCAGTAATAATCCAATTCCAGCACCTTTATTTTTTTTCCTTGTTTCTGAAAGGGTTTTTATTTGCGGTGTAAAAAGTCTTTCCATTATTTCTTTGGACATTCCAACCCCTGTGTCCTTAACTTGAACAATAATTTTGTCATCTTTATTTTTTGCTGAGACCGTAATTGTCCCTCCTTTTCCTGTATGTTTTATCGCATTTGAAACGATATTTTGAATGATGGAAATTAACATTTTGCTATCAGCAAATACAGAAGTGTTTGATTCAATTTCGTGATGAAGATTTATCATGTTTATGGAAGCGGTTTCATTTAAAGTTTCAAATACTTTATCTGTGTATTCAGTAAGTTTTATGTTTGTTGGAGAAAATGTATCCGATGCGTATTTTATTCTTGCCCATTCTACCAGATAGTCTAACATATCTAATTCATCCGTTGATGATTTATAAATTAAGTTAAGCATTTCCTGAACAGTATCGGGCTTCATTTTATGAAAGTTTTCTTTCAAATATTTTGCAGTTCCAATAATTGCTGACAGCGGACTTCTTAAATCGTGCGAAAGTATTGCCAGAACGCTCTCTTTATGCGTATTAAGGTCTTCCAATTCTCCGACATATTTTCTTATAGCATCTTCCGATTGTTTTCTATCTGTTAAGTCTCGCAGAATTTTTACATAGCCCAGCATCTCTCCGTTTAAGCCGAGGAGCGGAAAAACCAAGCCATAAGCATAAAAAAGACTGCGGTCTTTAGCAATGTGCCATCTGTTATCTGTTGCTCTGCCTTCTTTTAAAGCTGTTTGAATTTCTCTTTTCGGAGCACCATTTTTTATATCTTCCTCAGTAAATATTATATCGAAAGGCTCACCAATAACTTCGTCCGTTTCGTAACCAAATATTTTTGTCGAGCCAGAACTCCAACTATTTATGTTGAATTCATTATCCAACGTAAAAATTGAATAATCTTGTAAACTGTCTATTACTTGACTATAAAACTCAGCAGTTGGTATGTACCTATTTTTAAGAATCTTAGGATTTTCTGGTTTGTTTTCCATAGTACTTATTTTAAAAGTTAGGCTGAATTGTTATTGTGGCTGCTGCCGTCCCTACAAGTAGGGACAAGTAAATATGCGCATTTGAAACGCAATAACTGTAAAAATAAACCAGAGGCACAAAATTTCCAAACATCTGTGACTTTTAATTTTATTAATCTGATAATGAATAGATTGATTGGAGAGGCACTGCTCTTCGACTAAAATAATAATACAAAATGCGCACTACGGGGTTAGGTCAATCCCAAAGACAAAATATTTCGTTCTTATCTTTGGGATATTGTTTATAGCACTTTATTGCACGGTATTTACTCAGATTAAATTTAGAGAAAAATAAGGCCAAATCCTATGGAAAATACACTGAGAAAATGTGTAAAGATTTTTGTTAAATGTTAAATATCTTTAAATGTTCAATGAAAATAAAGAAAGGACGTTTGAAGTATATTAACTTTGTTCAATCTATTGAAATTTTTTATATTCATACTTGAACATAGATTCCGAGAAATCTCTTTAATATCTAACCGATTAATACACTAATGCACAAATACTTTTACTATTTTATCATAGTTTTCTCAATTTTTTTTGTCAAAAATTTAGACGCTCAAAACATTTCTGGCATCGTTAATAAATATGCCAAAGTCATTGATTATGACACCTGCAATGTGATTGTAAAAGTTGCTGATACCGCAGGATTTTATAAAGGACTGAATGTCATCGTAGTACAGATGAATGGCGCATTCATTACAGGTTCGAATAACGACAAATTTGGAAATTTAGAAAGTTTAGCAAACACAGGATTTTACGAATTCAATACTATCGATTCAGTCGCGAAAGGAGAAATTTACTTAACCCGAAAGTTTTTAAACAATTACGACCTTTCTGCTGCGGTTCAAATTGTCAGTTTCCCTTATTACAACGATGCCATTGTAGTCGATACATTGCGCGGTAAACTCTGGGATGGAAATACAGGCGGTGTTATTGCTGTCGATGCTTTAACGTTAACACTTTTAAACGATATTTCAGCGACTGGCATTGGATTGAGAGGAGGTGGTGTTTCAAGTTATACAGATTGCACTGGAGGAATCTCTTATGGTGATTATTATTATCCGATCAATGCGGGTGGGTTAGATAATGGCGGACAAAAAGGAGAAGGGCTTGCTCAAATAATCGGTGGTAGAGAATGTGGAAGAGGGCAACAGCTCAACGGTGGCGGTGGCGGGAATAACCATAAATCGGGCGGCGGTGGCGGCGGAAATTTTGGTACAGGCGGTATAGGTGGTGAATTAATATATTATGGAAGCAGTTTTTTCCCTTGTAAAGGTAAAAGCCCAGGCGAAGGCGGTTCTGCACTCAGCTCTGTCGGTGCTGATCGCATATTCATGGGCGGCGGAGGCGGAAGCGGGCACAATCGCGAAAAAACAACGAGTAATGGCGGTAATGGAGGCGGAATAATACTTGTACGCGCCGCTAATTTTAACGGCAATTCGAATAAAATTAGTGCGAATGGCGCGAATGCGCCTTTTTCTGGCGGCGACGGCGGTGGCGGTGGCGGTGCGGGTGGAACTATTTTATTTTATCCGACAAAATATAATAGCCCAGTCACCTTAGAAATTAAAGGTGGAAATGGTGGTGGCACGACAACGGATGGAAAATACTATTTTGGACCTGGCGGCGGCGGCGGCGGCGGAAGAGCATTGACAAATTACGGCAGTGTGTTAAAAAATGTATCTGGCGGAAATACTGGAATAAATATTAATAACAAAGCAGCCAATAACGCTTTAAAAGGAGGTGATGGCGTAGTTAATACTTCTGCATTTTTAATTCCTACTTCATCGCGCACTTTCAGTAGAACGCTCAGTATCACAAAACAACCTGTTGCTACGTTAGTTTGTACGGGTAAAAGAACTTTTTTAAGTGTTGAAGCCAAAGGAAATAATTTAATTTATAAATGGGAACTCAATAAAAATGATTTGTCGAATTGGAAACCTTTAACAAATGATAGTATCTACTCGAATACAGATTCGGCGGTAATGCTCCTCGCAAACTTAAAAACCGATTATAATCCATATCAATATCGGTGTACAATAACCAACGGTTGTAATAACAATCAAAAAATAACCTCAGACCCCGTGAGTTTAAGTATTATATCCTCACCAGTAGCTATTTTTACTAACTCAATTAATTACAACACGGTCTCTTTCGTTAATGGCTCATCGAACGCATTAAACTACGTTTGGTCATTTGGTGATGGTCAATCAAGCACACAGACAAATACTTCGCACATTTATACAAGCCAGAATACGTATAACGTAGTTCTCACTGCTTATAACACTTGCGATACCGTTTCGTATTCTAAAAAAATTGTTCTTAATTCACTTCCCAAAGCAGCTTTTTCTTCTAATACCGTCGATTATTGTACGCCAGCCAGCGTTCAGTTTTTTAACAACTCTTCGAACAATGCTACAAATTATTTTTGGCAATTTACGGGTGGAACACCAAACACTTCAACTGATTTAAATCCTATTATCGTTTTTAATTCGCCAGGTGTGTTTAATGTAACTTTGATTTCTAAAAATGGAGTTGGAGCTGATACAATTACAAAAACAGCCTATGTGCGCGTTAATAGTAAACCTTCCGCCAGTTTTACTTATAAAAACAATGGCACTTCTATTGGTTTTGAAAACCAATCGTTGGGTGGAACATCATATACTTGGGATTTTGGCGATGGTAAATCGAGCGTAGAAACAAATCCACAGCACAGCTATTCAACCTCCGGCAATTTTATAGTAACAATGGTTGCGACCAACGCATGCGGAAGTGCTTCGTTCCAAGATACTGTTTTACTCATCACGCTCCCCACAGCCGTTGTTTCTGCCAATACCACCAACGGATGTGCACCACTCATCGTTCAGTACAATGCGCAAAATGCAAACGGAACAAAAACTTGGGATTGGACCTTTCCAGGTGGAACACCTTCAACATCTACTTCACCGAACCCACGCATCATTTATAATACTATTGGAAATTACGATGTCAGCTTAACTGTTGGTAATTCTTCGGGCGCAAATACTACATTGCTGCAAAAATATATTCAAGTTTACGAAGCACCATCAGCGTTGTTTAGCATGGCGATACAAAATAATACCGTTGCCATCCGAAATAACTCTACAAATGCCAATATTTTTAATTGGGATTTTGGTGACGGTACTACTTCTACAAGCTCAGACCCCATTTCACACACCTATTTACACAACGGAACTTATACTATTACGCTGCAAACTTTAAATACTTATTGTGGTGCAGCTACGGCTAAACAAGTTGATATTACTTTTTTTGTGCCGACAAATGAAGCCGATAGCTCAAACGTTTTTGCCGTCTATCCTAATCCGAATACGGGCAATTTTACGATTCAAAATAAGTCTGGGGTTTCAGGTTCTTTGAGATATAAAATTATAAATTCATCTGGTCAAGTTCTTTTAGTCGATACTTTCAATAACACCTCGACGCAGGATGTAAATGCCAATAATTTGCCTGATGGTTTATATGCACTTGTTTTAAGCGATGGTGAAAAGAGTTGGATTAAGAAAATACTCATTCAAAGATAAACTGCTTAAACAAAAAAAGCTATCATTTTGTGATAGCTTTGATTAAATTTATAAGATTTGTTTTTGCTTATCCGTTTGCAACGGTTTTAATTTTATCTTCCAAAGTAGCGACAATTTTTTTGAAATCTTCATCTACATCGCAAGTATCAATAACTGTTTTGACGGAGTGAATCACTGTTGAGTGGTCGCGATTGCCAAACTGAGCACCTATAACTTTTAGAGATGAATCAGTTAAAGTTTTACAAAAATACATAGCGAGTTGTCGTGCCATGACGACAGGTCGTTTTCGTACTGCTGATGAAAGTTCTTCGTTCGATACGTTGAAGTAACCTGTTACTACGTTCTTAATCAGTGTAACGTTTATTTCTTTCGCCGAATTTTGTACGTGGTTACTCACCACTTCACGCGCCATAGCCATGTCAATTTCTTTTTTTTGCAGCATCGCTTTCGCAATAAGCGTAGTAATAACGCCGAGCAATTCTCTGAAATTTGATTTCATTGCGCTACAAATGTAATCAATAATTTCTGGACGAACGACTAAACCCTCGCGCAACATGTGCGATTCAAATACTAAACGACGTGTCTCATAATCAGGGCGATTAATATCGGCGCATAAGCCCCATTTAAATCTGCTTAGAAGCCTATCTTCAATGCCCTCAATAGCGCTCGGTGCGCGGTCGCAAGTGAATACCAACTGTTTGCCAGCATTGTGCAATTGGTTAAAAATGTTGAAGAAAATTTCTTGAATTTTTAACTTGCCACTCAATATCTGAATATCATCAATAATAAGTACATCAATAAGTTGATAAAAGTGCACTAAATCGTTAACAGCATTATTTTTTATAGCAGTAACAACTTGGTTGGCAAAACTCACGCACTGTACAAACAACACGTTTTTGCCCGGATACTTTTTCAAAATCTGATTACCAATGGCTTGTGCTAAATGCGTTTTACCAACACCAACGCCACCAAAAATAAATAATGGGTTAAAACCGCTATTTCCAGGTGCTTGACTTATACGCAAACCAGCATTCAAAGCCAGCGCGTTGCATTCTCCTTGAATATAATTTTCGAAGGTGAACTGCGGGTTGAGTTGCGGTTCAATTCTGACACGCTGAATACCTGGCAATGCGAACGGATTGACTATACCTTCAATGTTTTTCAAGCCTGAAATATTATTATTCAAGTCATTTTCTTTCGAAACATGTCTAGTGCTTTTACTTCCACCCCCGCCAGCACTGTTCGCGCTTAAAATTTGGTATTCTAAACGCCCCCTATCGCCGAGGGCTTCGCGCACACTGCTCTTCAAAACTGAAACGTACTGGTCTTCCAACCAATCGTAAAAGAAATGGTTCGGCACTTGAATGGTCAACGACGCACCTTCTAATTTTATTGGTTTTATCGGTGCAAACCAAGTTTTGTAATTTTTATCATCGACGGACTGCTTTATTATACGCAGACAATTCCCCCAGACGCTCACATGGTTCTCCATAAGCAGCATTAATTAATTTATGACAGACAGTAGTTTCTGTGTGTGTGACTAAATTGATCTAACTTTTACAAGCTTGACTAATTTTATTAAAAAAAAAGTGTTCAAAAGTTTGTTTTTTTTAAAAATCTAAGTTTTGGCTTGAATTCTCTATAGTATGTAAGTGTTTCAGAAGTGGGTCACAAATCTGCGTCATTTTTTCAACTTTACCAAACAAAAATCAAAAAAAAATTGAAAAATTGAAAAATAAATAAGAAATTGTTTTTCCCACTTATAGTATCATTTAATTGATTATCCGAATTAAAAATACCACTTTGATGGTGATTTCAATGATTTTCAATCAATTATTCGTTAAAAGTATAAAAAAGTATAATTTTTTGTAATCATTCTTTTGCGATTATCCGATTAAGGTAATGCACAAATAGTCAATAAAAGTTAAAGATTATTTTTGTAAATATTGATACTTATTGATGATAAAAATCGAGCCATTTTTTCATCAGAAGCCAAAAAAAACTTTATCCACATTTGTTGATTAAATTGTGATTTGTAATTCGTAAGTAATTGATTGGATAACTAAAACGAATGTAATAATGCTGTTATTACAGCTAAAAAATTCACTCCAAAAAAATTTGGAAATATCAAATTTATTTTTTTTGAGCATCATTTTCAAAAACTTTTATGATGCAAACGCAGAGTAACTTACATTTGTACTGTAACTCGATTGATTAAATACAGTTCGTTAATTAGATATGAAAGAAAATTCAGAATTAGAAAAAATGGCTTCGCAAATT
>JAYWBA010000014.1:0-7386 GCA_043781915.1 Saprospiraceae bacterium | reverse complement strand
AGAAATTTATACACCCGTTGAAGGTGCCATTTTTAATGGTGGAGTGCGGTTTAGTTTATAAGTTAAGAGTAGGGTAATTTCACCACAAAGTCACAAAGGAACAAAGGTTTCACAAAGTCTGTTTAACTAAAATTCTGTGTGAAACCTTTGTTTCTTTGTGGTGGGAAAAGGCTAAACTTAATTCTGTGTGAAACCTTTGTTCCTTTGTGTCTTTGTGGTGGAAAAAGGTAGCGAAGCCTGCCCAAAAATTGTCGAAAAGAGAAGAAATTAATCGTAATGAATAAAGAGAATTACTTTCAGATTTTCAAGAAGCCCATTATTTTTGTGGGTTTACTGCTGCTCGCTGCGGGGATATATTCTTATACCCAAATGCAAACTAACCTGTTCCCAGAAGTTATTTTTCCACGCATATCACTCATTGTCGATGCAGGTCAGCAACCCATTGACCGTATGATGATAACCGTAACAAAACCGATTGAAAGCGCCGTCAAAAAAGTAAAAGGCGTTAAAGTCGTAAAAAGCAGCACGAGTCGCGGTTCTTGCATGATTGACGTTTTTTTTGATTGGAACACTGACGTTTATAACGCGAAAACGCAAGTCGAAAGTCGCATTAATGAAATCAAAAACTTTTTACCACCGGGCGTAACTGTTGCTGCCGAGGCGATGAATCAATCAACTTTTCCAGTATATGGATTTACAATTGAGAGCAAAAAATATGGCCTTGTTGCCCTGCGCGACAAAGCGAATTTGATTGTTCGACCTGGGTTTTCGCAAGTCAATGGTATATCGAATGTGGTGGTGCGCGGTGGAAAAAACAAAGAATTTGTTATTATTCCCGACCCGATAAAAATGGCAGAAATTGGGATAACGCCGAGCGCGATTGTCGCTATTTTCAATAATATCAACACCGTTACATCGAACGGAAGTGTGGAAGATTACAACCGTTTGTATCTTTCGCTCACCGATACGCGCTTTTTCGACATTGATGCTTTAGAAAACACGATTGTAAAAAATAACGGTACGCGCTTGGTTCGGCTCAAAGAAATTGCCAAAATAGAGCCGAAAGAGCAAGTCGAATTTGTAATAGTGAATGCCAACGGCAACGATGCCGTTTTGATTGACCTCATAAAACAGCCAGGTATAAACCTCCTGGATTTTACAAAAGATTGCGAGCGCAAAGCCGCCGATATTCAGAAACAATTACCCGAAGGCATTATTATTAAACCGTATTACGACCAATCGGCTTTTGTAGGTGATAGCGTTAACAGCGTAACAAAAACCATTTACGAAGGTTTGTTTCTCGCCATTTTGGTGATGATTGTTTTCTTGCGCTCGTGGCGTGCGAGTTTGGTGGTTTTGCTCACTATTCCCGTGACATTGTGTTTTACTTTTTTGGTGTTGCATTTGGTCGGTATCAGCATCAATATCATGTCGCTCGGTGCTATTGCAGCATCTATCGGTTTAATCATTGACGATGCGATTGTTATCATCGAGCAAATTTACCGCAAACATGAAGACGAACCCGATAAAAACAGATTCGATGTCGTCAAAGAAGCCATTCACGATTTGTTTCCTGCCATGATTGGTTCATCACTCGCGACAATCGTCATACACTTTCCTTTCCGATTGATGACAGGTTTGGCGGGTAGCTTTTTCAGAGAACTTTCCGACACGATGCAACTCACGATGGTGACATCCTTTTTAGTTACGTGGTTGTTGTTGCCCGTGCTGCATATTCTCATTGGGTTTAAACCGCAGGTAGAGACGTTGCATGCAACGTCTCTACAAACAAAACACGATCAATCGTTGAAAAATTTACGTTGGCTGACATGGTTTTTCAATAAACCCGTTTTTGCATTAATCATCATTGCAGGTTTTGCAATTGGTGCGTACATCTGTTTTAATAAATTAGAAACTGGTTTTTTACCTGATCTCGATGAAGGCACAATCGTTTTAGATTATTTCACACCACCCGGCACATCGCTGCGCGAAACAGATAGAATTTTGCGCGAAGCGGAAAAAATTATCATCGCCAATCCCGACGTTGAAACATACAGTCGCAGAACAGGCATTAGTATGTCGTTTACAACCGTGCCGCAGAATTATGGCGACTATTCGATTCAACTGAAGAAAAATCGTGCAAAAAAAACGACGGATGTGATTAACGATTTGCGTACAGAAATTTCTGGCGTGCTACCCGTTCTAACCATCGAGTTTGGTCAGCGCATAGCCGATTTACTCGGCGATTTAATGTCAACACCACAACCGATTGAAGTTAAGTTTTTTGGCGATGATTACACACTGCTGCAAAATATTTCTAAAAAGGCGCAAGAACTTCTCGGTGGCATTAAAGGTGTAGCCGACATCAACAACGGTTTGCGCATTGCAGGTCCGAACATTGTTTTTGTGCCGAATCAAGAATTGTTAAATCAATACAAACTCACCCTCACCGATTTTCAGTCGCAACTATCTGCTTATTCGAGTGGCGTAGTTTTAGGCATCAATGCCAATTTACCCACACCATCTCCTGCACAAGCTGCTATGACATCGGGCATACAAGTCGGGCAATTGCAAGAAGGTGAACAGATGCGCGCCATTTCAATGCGTTTTGGAGAATTAAAAAATAACGACATTGAACACATCAAACGCCAACTCATATTTTTACCCGATGGCACAACGCGACCGATTTCGTTTTTCAGTGACGTGAAAGTAGAACCTGGCGAAAACGAACAACGCCGCGAGAATTTGAAATCGTGCGTGGTTTTAACTGCCCGATTAGACAATCGCGATTTGGGTGGTGCGATTACAGAAATTCAACAAAAACTCAAAACCAATTTAGCTTTACCGAAAGGGTATTCGATTGCTTACGGCGGCGCATATTCTGAGCAGCAACAATCTTTCAAAGAATTACTCCTCATTCTGATGATGGCTTCGCTGTTTGTTTTTGGTGTATTCATGTTTTTGTTCAAAGAGTTTTTGCTCTCGTTCGTGCTGCTGTTTATCTCCATTATGGGCATTACGGGTTCAATCATCGCACTCTATCTCACCAACATTCCGCTCAACGTGAGCAGTTATACAGGCATTATTATGATTGTTGGCGTTTTAGCTGAAAATGCGATTTTTACCGTCAATCAGTTTCGATTCAATCTCGCGCAAAGTAGCAATATTGATGAGTCTATCAAATACGCCATCGCTTTGCGTTTACGACCAAAATTAATGACTGCCATCGGTGCCATTTTAGCGTTGTTGCCGCTCGCGCTCGGTCATGGCATCGGCGCGCAAATGCAACAGCCGCTCGCTATTGCCGTCATCGGTGGTTTTTGCGCGGGTTTGCCTATGTTGCTTTTGGTGTTCCCGAGTTTGTTGGAGGTGATTTATAGGAGGAGGAAGGTGTAGAGACGCGATTTATCGCGGCTGAGATTATAGCTTTTTTATTAAAACTTCAATTTTGATTTGTTTTGAAATTTTTTTAAGCGATATTTGCAAGAACAACTTTAAATATGGATGAGAAACAAAATGAGTTGGAAAAACTTAAAAGGCAACTCGTTAGACTACTTCTCAACTTTTCTAGAATGGTAAAAAATTCAGAAGAAGCTGATAAAATGTTAGACTGGATAAATGAAATTAGAAAAAGGATTAAACAATTAGAAAATTTAGATTGAATTTATCGAAACACTACATAATTAATAATAAAAAAAGGAATGATGACGCTTACAACCGTTAAAGACTATTGTGCACAGCAAAACGTATCAAGACAATTTGTTAATGATTACGTTAAAAAAGGAAAATTCCAATTTCTTGAATTGTCCACATTTGTTGAATTGGATGGAGAAAAAATAGAAATTGGCAAACAAAAATTTCTTAAAATACCTTCTCAATATGCTATCCAAAAAAAAGTATTTTGGTCTGGCGATGTTTCGGATGATGATTATGCTGAACAAATGGCGCATGAAGCAACGGAAGATTTAGAAATACGCCAAGAATTAGAACATTTGCTGAAAATTCAAGATGAAATGCAATCGGCAGCATATAAAACACATTTGTTAAATGCTGTCTATCCGATTGGACATCCCAAGCGCACATCGCTTGACGCTGCATTTCAAAATTGTGTGAATTTAATGATGGCAGAATGTGCCGATATTGAGTTGCAAGTTAGTCAATTAGAAAAAGGCAATTTTGTTTGATGTTATCAATTTCGTTTTTCTTTATTTTCTTCCACCCACGCCTTGGCAAAATAATCCTGTAAAATTTTATGCCTGAAACGCCACGTTGCACCATCGGTTTCTAAAAAATGGCGCTCACTCATAGCGTTTAGAAAGGTTACCAATTTAAAAGGTAATAAATCTTTTCTATAAAGTAAATAGCGCAAATGCAGATGTTGAAGAATGGAAAAATGCAAAACTTTGGCAGAAGCTGTGAAGCGTTGATAGGGTTTGTTGATTTGAATAATTTTTACTTCTGATTCCATAATGTTTACTGCTAAACCAGAGATTAAGCCGTATACCAAAATAGCGATTGGACCGATTAATATAGCTTTGCTCAAACCATTAAATAACCAACTTCCCAACCCAAGAAATATACCAAAGTAAATATTTTTTTTGATTGATTCCAATTGATACTTAAACGAGAATTGAACCGAATCTCTCATTTCAATTAAAGGCAAAATCTTTTTTAATCGAATTACTAATATCATACTAAAACCAAGGGATAAACAAATAAAAAAGCCAAGGAATAAACCACTAAAAAAACTATTTATCGAACCATTGTCAAGACTATTTATCAAACCACCGAATAAACCACCAAATACACTAAGGGATAAAACAAAAATAAACCCTTCGACTAATCCTGTAACTGCTCTAATGACTAAAATTTGTAACCTACTCCATTTCCACCAAAAATACTGCAAATCAGCCAATTCAAAAACAGCTATATCAAACTCTGTCATTTGAAAAGCTAAAAACGAAAGCCAATGTTTTGCTTTTATAGGTTCATATTCTGAAGCATCTATTTGTTTTAATTCACTTTCAACAAATCGTTCAACTATTTCATTTTGACGTTCTTCAATTGTCTGCGAAGTAAAATGTAAATTAGAAAGTGTTTTACCACCAGCAAATAACAATTGGAGCGTATTGAAATAGAAAGGCACTTCTGCTACTTCACTTAAAAGCGCATCAGTTCTAAATGCATGTAATAGTGTTTTAGCTTCGGGTTGTATGAAAGCTTGTTTTTCTAATTCCGTTTCAATTTGTTCAAAACTGAGCGAAGTGACTTGAATTTGCGCGTAAACGGGTGCATCTTTGGATATGCTTTTGTATTCTTCAATGCGGCTGGTAATAACAAATTTTTGTTTGGCATCGGCACCAAATTGGCCGATGGCATCGAGACATGCTGTGCGGCTGTTTTCTTCAATTTCATCAAACCCATCAAACAGAAAAACGAGTTGGTTTTGTTTTAAAATGGTTTGAGCATAAGATTTTGAAACGCCGAGTTCGGCGGGTAGAATTTCTAAAAACCATTCATTCAGGCTGTTGAATTTTTTATTCCAAGTTGCAAGGTTTAAAACAACAGGTAGCGTGCTTGGTTCGGTTTTCAAAAGTTCCAACTCTAATTGTAGCAGTATGTTGGTTTTACCTGCGCCAGGCAAACCAGTAATGAGAAGTCTGCCGTTGGACTTTCTGAAAATATTGGCAATGTGTATATTAATGTCATCGACACTCAAAGTGATAAAAGTTTCTGCGCGTTCGGTGCTTGTGCCTTCTTGGCTTGGCAACATTTTTAAATTAATGGGCAAACGGCCAGCAAATTTTTGTTCGAGGCGCTTAGTATAACGTTCAGTTAAATAGGCTTTAATTTCAACGAGGTTTGAAGCTGTTTCATTCAGTTCTGTTTCAATCCCAGTAATCAAACTCAAAATCCTTTTGGCGAGTTTGTTGTTTTCTGTGCGCTCTGTATCGTACGTATTTATGCCATCAATATTTTCTGCGCGCAGTTTGCTTAAACTGGCTTTTAAAAGCACAATTTTTTCATCAACTTGAACATTGTTTAAATTAGAAAGTGTATTGAGCGCTTCACCTAATTGGCTTTCGCTTACTTGTTTTTTTGCTTGGCTTAATGTGTTTCTGTTTTCAGTTGTATCAGATAGATTGAAATTTTTGGAATCAATTTCTTCTTTTTTCTTTTTAAAAAAGCCAGATTCACGGTATATTTCCCAAACGAAGTACAAACCTAAAATGGGAATAAAAAACTTCCAATAATCAGCACCCAACCCCTTCACCAAATAATTTTGAACATCGGGCGATGAGATATTAATCACATAGCCAATGACAATAACAAAACTTATAGTGATAAAAGGTCTGATAATATTGTTCATTCAACGTCGGCTTGGTTAATCGCTTCATCAATAAAAATACGATATACAAATTTATGTTTATTTGGTGGAATTACAGATTTTTTTGAAGCATAATAACCTAAAATATCCTCACTATAAATCCAATTCAACAGACAGAGTCTGTTAAATTGGAAAAATAACGCAGACACCGTCGGCGTTATTGGATATCCGGTTTCAATAATAATCCGTTGTAGTTCGGCAACGATAGCGTTTTAATTTCTGCAAAAATGGGTGCATTTGTTTTTAATTCATTATTCAATTCCATTGGGCGAGTGCATTAATCCATAAAGGCTTGTACTTCCGTGGTAATGTAGTGCTATGTCTTTTTTTAAACCATTTATAGGACAAAGACTTCAACCTACAATAAATCAATACGCTCTCATCTTCACACATGAAGGATTGCTCAAATTTATCTGATGACCTGTATCTGTTAATAAACCTGTGATAGCATTTCTTTTAAAAACAACGACTTCGCCAGTGTTTTTATTAGCTACAATGAGGAATTTTCCCGTTGGATCGAGTGAAAAATTTCTCGGGTGATTGCCAAGCGTTGATTGATGACCAACTAATTTGAGTTTGCCATTTGCGCCGATAGAAAATATGCCGATATTGTTTTCAATGCCCCGATTTGAAGCATATAAAAACTTGCCATCGGGCGAAATATGCACATCAGCACCGCCAAAACCTTCGGAGTGTTTTTCAGAATAAGCATAAACGGTTTGAATATTTTCTAATTTACCTTGCGTATAACTGTATGCACTTATAGTTCCTGAAAGTTCTTCCACACAATAAGCAAATTTTCCGTTCGGGTGAAATTCGAAATGGCGCGGACCGCTCCCAGCAGCTGTTTTTGTGTAGGGGTTTTCCATATCGAGCAAAGGCATCGTTTTCGTGCCATCGAACTTATAGTTTCTAATTTTATCGGAGCCTAAATCTGGAAAAAAGACATAATCGTATTGGGGTGAAAAAACGGCTTGGTGAATGTGCGATTTTTCTTG